>DATKZH010000405.1:0-3070 GCA_035528065.1 Thermoguttaceae bacterium
CTAGTGTAGTGTTTCATTCAGATGATACATTATCCAAGACTGCCTTGGCGCGGCTGACTTTCGCCAAGATGTCGTTCACCTTGGCGGTCCAAGCAAAGGATTTGGGGGTTTCGTTGTGCGCAGCGATGTAGTCCATGATGGCCTGAATCAACTGCGGTACGCTCTTGAACGCGCCCCGGCGGATACGCTTGTCCGTCAGGTCGCGGAACCACCGTTCGATCAGATTGAGCCACGAGCTGCTGGTCGGGATGAAGTGCACGTGAAACCGGGCATGGCGCTTCAGCCACTTCTCGACCTTCGGATGCTTGTGCGTCGAGTAGTTGTCCACGATCAGGTGCAGGTCCATTGCCGGGGGCGTTTCGCGGTCGATCCGGCGCAGGAACCGAATCCATTCCTGGTGCCGGTGCTGCGGCATGCACTGGCCGATCAGACGTCCCTCGGCCAGTTCCAGCGCGGCAAACAACGTGGTCGTCCCGTAGCGCTTGTAGTCGTGCGTCCGCGTGCCGCACCGACCCGGATAGATCGGCAGACTCGGTTGCGTCCGGTCCAGGGCCTGAATCTGGCTCTTCTCGTCCACCGAAAGCACCAGGGCATGCTCGGGGGGATGAAGGTACAACCCCACCACATCCACCAGCTTTTCGACAAATTGCGGGTCGTTGCTGAGCTTGAACGTCCGCGTCAGGTGGGGCTTCAGGCTGTTGGCCTTCCAGACGCGATGGACCATCGACGGGCTGGTTCCCAGTTCTTCAGCCAGGGTCCGGACACTCCAGTGCGTGGCGTTCTTGGGCGTGCTGCGAGTTGTCCGCTCGATGATCCGCCGGGCTACACGGTTGCGAAGCGTCGGCTTTCGACCGCTACGCGGGGCGTCCTTCTCGAGCCCCGAGAGCCGCTTCTCGAGAAACCGTCCCCGCCAGCGGGCTACCGTGTGGCTGTCAGTGCCCAGGGCCTTGGCGATATCCCGGTTCATGCTCCCCTCGGCCGCCATCAGCACCATCTTCGCCCGCTCCATCTGCCGCACCGGCCTGCTGCGCCCGCGCGACCAACGCTCCAACGTCCTGCGTTCTTCATCCGTCAACACAATGGGCTGCGCTATTCGCATGGGTCTTACCTCCGACACCATTATACCCATACGAGCTAGATAATGTACAGTAATTATGGAACACTACACTAGGGAGCACTTTCGAAAGGAGGAGGTGACGATGTTGCGCGAAGCGTCCGCCACAGAGTGCATCAAGCGATTTCGGGTTCCGCAGCGCGTGGTGCTCGCGACCTCGGTCAAGCCGGACGGCTCGCCCAACGCGCTCGCGCTGGGCTGGAAGATGCAGACCTCACACGAGCCGCCGATGGTCGCGATCTCGATCGGCTTCAGCCGTTACAGCCACGACCTCATAGCCGACTCCGGCGAGTTCGTCCTCTCGGTGCCGCCGGCGAGCCTGGCCGATGCGGTCTTCTACATCGGCACGAAGAGCGGACGCGACGCCGACAAGTTCGCCGAGACGGGACTAACGCCGCTCCCCGCGACGAAGGTCAAGGCCCCGCTCATCGGCGAGTGCCTCGTGAACCTCGAGTGCGTCGTCGAAGGGAAGCTCGCGAGCGGCGATCACACGATCTTCGCGGGCCGGGTCGTGGCGGGGCACGTGAGCGACGACGCCGACTGCCCGCTCCTCATCGTGAGCGGCGAAGACTGCTACGAGACCACCGGCGGCAGCGAACGCTACCGCCTCGGCCGCGTCCGGGCGTACTGACCGGTCCGGTCTCGGGCTCATTCCTCCTCGCCCGCCGCCCTTATCGTGATCTCGGCGGCGGCCGCCTCGGCACTCGGCCTCCCGGACCCCGTCCGGCGCGACACCATGAAGGCGACCTCGAGGGGCCTCGCGGGAACGCGCCCGATCTCGACGCCCACGCGCGGCCGGGTGAGTACCATCGTCACCGCGTCTCCGGGGGCGGGGTCCGTGAAGAGGAGATGGACGGTGAGCCGACGCCCGTCGAACTCGGCGGACTCGACCGCGACGTCGTAGCCCCCCGTCGGCATGTTCCGCCGGGCGGCGACGAGCATGATCCGAGCGTCGGGCGGGACGACGAACTCCTTGGCGCCGTCGGCCGCACGGCGGGCGGCCGCGGCGGCTGCCTTCTCGTCGTCGGCCTCGGAGGCGGGGATGGCCCAGAAGAGGGGCACGTCGGCCGGAGGTCCGACGGCGGCTTTGTCGGTCGTCCGATATAAGACGAACCTGACGGGCGGGGCCGTGACGGAGCCCTTCCACAGCGGCCCCTGATGGGGGTTCCTCCCGACGTCGGCGGGCGGGTGCGTGAACGTTATCGAGAGGCTGTAGAGCCCGCGCTCTCTGGGAACGTACTGGAGCGTGCCGCGGGGGCCGGCGAAGATGAGTCCCCTCTTGGTGAAGGTGAGGCTCTCGCCCGGCTGAAGGGCGCGGGCCTGCTCGCCCTTGAGCTCGACGGCGGGGCCCTCGAGGGGCGCGCCGGCGATCGGCGCTATCTCCTCGCCGTCGGGCCCGACCAGGGAGGCGGAAAAACACTCGCCGAATCCCAGGAGGTTCACCGGCTTGAGCGACACGTTCGTGAGAATGAACTTGAGGACGACGTCGTCGGGATCGGCCACACAGGTGGTCTCGATGACCGCCCCGGCCGCGAGCCCCCCCTGGGTAGCCGCCGGCGGACCCTTCGGCGGCTTCGGGGGAAGGGCCTCGCTCGCGCCGGTCGGCGCCGCGGCCGCCGCGGCCGCCAGGACGAGGAGCGCAGCGATCGGCGCGCGTCTCATGACTTCGCCCTCCCTTTCGCCGGGGCGGCGCTCCGAACGTTCTTCTCCCATTGCTTGGCCGTCTCGGGCTTCTTGCCCCAGCGCTTGTCGGTGACGTACACCTCGAAGTGATAGTCCCCCGGAGGGAGCGCGCCCAGCTCAACGGCGAAGGCCACGCGGTTCACCACCTTCGGCGGCGCGGGGAAGAGCGGCTTCGGCCGCGTGTTGACGATGTAGACGCGGAAGCCGTTCCTGTCGAAGGCGACCCGCTCGAGCTTCAGCTCGTAGCCCAGGACGGGCACGTCGCCGAAGTTG
>DATKZH010000406.1:0-13466 GCA_035528065.1 Thermoguttaceae bacterium
CCGGTAGCCCGAGTCGCGGATCATCTTGAGGACATCGAGGTCCTTCTCGCCCTGGCCGAGCGGCACGATTTTCGGGCCGCCGGGCTGCATGCCGTTGAGGTTGACGCAGACGAGGTACGGCACCATGCGGCGGAACGCCTCGGGGAATCGGGCGAGGTGCTCGTGGCCGTGGTGGAAGTTGTAGACGATGCCCACGTGGTCCGCCCGGCCGTGCTCGCGGAGCCACTCGACCATCGCCACCATGCTCTCCGGCTCGCCCTGCCAGCCGCCGTGGTTGTAGAGGCCCACCTTGCACCCCAGCTCCTCGGCCTTCGCAACGATCGGCAGCAACTGCCGGGCGGCGCTTTCGACCTGTTCGGCCTGCGTGGCGCCGGGCGCGCCGGGCGGCATCACCCAAAGCTGGGGCGTGATCTTGTGCTTGCGGATCAGGGCGAACATCGCCTGGTTGGCCTCGGCCGTGACGTTCCCGGGGCACCAGTGGGCCGCGAAGTCGATCCCCGCCTCCTTCATCGCGAGGATCTCCTCCTCGAACGACGGCACGTGCTGCGCCCGCCAATCGTACGCCAACGCCTCGAGCCCCAGCCCCTTCACCATCGCGGCCCGCTCCCCCGGCCCGCGCGCCTTCGCGTCGAACGGCACGACGCACCAGGCGACGAGATTTTGCCGGGCGAACAGGGCGGGCGGTTTGGCCGTGTCGGCGGCCGGGGCGAAGCGGGCCGCGACCAAGAACGCAATGGCACTCAGGAGTCCAGTCCAGACGAATTCTCTCATCAGGAATCTCGCACTAGGCCGTCGGAAACACTACGTGGCACAATGCATGCTGGACTATAGGACTCCGGCGCGCTCAGAGGACATGTACAAACGCTTGTGCTGTTCTGTCGCATACGAATCTGTCATGCCAGCCACATAGTTGCGCGCTGCCATGAGATTCACCTCGCTATCTTGAAGCATCCCGTCGTACGCTTGGCTCGTTCGGTCGCGAAACTCCGCAGGAATGAGATGTTCATCCTGTACATATGCCTCAAACAGCCCTTCTACGATTGTGCGCGCTTTGAATTCGCACGTCCTGATCTGATCGTCCACGTACAGTTGCCCCTTCTGGAACTTGTCAAAGAACTTGTCCCACGCCTTCCTGAGGTCTTCACCCACGTCAACAAGACGATCCTCGCGACTGAGAACGTCATCCACACAGGAGACCCCTGCGTCTTGGATGCGGCGCTTCGAGGCCTCAACACAGTCGAGGATGAGTACGGCCAGTGCCCCTCGTTTAAAGGCGAGGAATTCGTGTCGTGACTCAATCTTCAGCTTCCCCGAGGTTTTCCGCCTTCTCCCGTGCTGAGTCCATATCTGCCGGACCAGGGCAGAAGCCCGCACTTCCCTGCACGTGAATATCCCCGCCCGGAGCGCGTCCTCCATGTCCCCCAAGAGGTAGCCCACCTTGTCAGCAAACCAAACGCACTGTGCCTCAAGGCTCCCGCAGTTCCTTCCGAATGGCTTGAACCGCTCAAGTCTCACGATATTCGCCAGCGATGAGAAAGGACGCCCCTCCGCCTCGGCCTCACTTGGCTTGCGATCGTAAATGTGTTTGATAATGCCGTCTCGAACGTCGAACGAAAGGTTCAGTCCGAAGTCTGGCCTGTAATCCACGCTTATTCGAGAGACTTGTTCCACGCCTTGCACGCAGTGATCGAATCCGTAGAGCAATACGGGTGTCGAGGACAAGGCGATCACGTCCACAGGGCTGTCGGCGTGCCCAGCTCGCGTTGAAGAGTGCCAATCGATCAATTTGCGATTCAGAGTGGCCTCTCCGCCATGTCCAAAAGGGGCATGCCCGATGTCATGCCCGAGCGAGATAGCTTCCCCGGCGGTTTCGTTGAGTCGCAAAGCACGGCAGAGCGTACCAGCGATTTGCGAGACTTCGAGGGTATGCGTCAGCCGACGTCTGTAATGGTCTTCGACGTAGTGAGGAAAGATCTGGGTCTTATGCTGTAGCCGCCTGAACGCAGAGGACCAGAGGATTCTGTCCCGGTCGCGATGGTACTCGGTGCGATACTCAAGTGGCGTTGGGTCCGGATGCTCGCGAAAGCGGTCGCCTAATGCTTCACGGCGCTCTCTGGACCGCAGCGCGTATGGCGCAAGTTCGTCCACTTCTTTCTTCTCGAGTTCCGCCTTGAGTTCCTGCGCGTCTGTCATCTCTCGCACTGCGGCCTGTCGTGATGTTGACCAGCGATAAGGAGACCGAGTTCCCCAAGGAGGTTGCGTGGCTCGGACGGACGATGCGAGGGAGCGGCTTCTCGAGAGACTGCGATCCTGGTCAGGTGCTCCCTGAGCGTGTCTCCCAATTGAAGATCGCCTCGGACGGACGCAACTTCATTACGAGTGGACACAATTGACGCGAGTTGCATCACACTGCTGCGACTGCTTGTGGTTGGGCACCGGAAGTCGATGGCTCCTGGAACCGGCGAAATCGAGAGCGTCGATGTTCTCCCATTGATCCCGCGCCGAACGAACAGGCGCTCCTTGTCCACACAGAATTGCTCCCAAACCGCCACGGGCCACGCCCATTCAGGAAGAGTACGTTGACGGCTTCTTCCCAGCTTCCGAAAAACGAGAAGATCTCCGCGGCGCCAAGTCGTATGAAGTTCGATTCCGCACGATCGGTATGCGTCAAACTCGAATAGTGGGACTTCATACTCAGTCGCGTTTCGAATCACACGCCACAAATGCAGTCCCAGCGAGACGGCTTCGCGGAGCAGCGTCCGAATCTCTCCTGAAAGGCCTGGCCGAGTAAGCGCTTGGGGGAAGCTAATCACGACTGCCCCACCCACGGATGCGAGTTCAGAGGCGCGGCGAAGAAACGACCTCAGCAGGGTCCGGCCCCAAGGGGGGTCCGCGAAGACAAGCCCGAACCGCTCCGCCGCGGAGGCGTCCAATTCGGTCCCGACATCATACGGGACAAGCTGGCTGACGGGTGAGTAATGAGAAGAAAGACGGCGCAAGACTTCAGTGTCTACGTCGAAGACCGTTGCACGCATGTCCGACAATTGAGAGAAAATCGCTGCAAACGTGGGACTGCCCAAGAATGCAATTTCTGTAGCATCGCGCTTCAACCGAATCATCAGTTCCGCGAGCCGAAAACAGGTGGATATCGAGAACCACCACTGGCTGTAGACTGGCGCGGCCTCTGGAAGCGCGCGAGCGATGCATTGAAGACTGGAACGAATCTCGCTGCTCGATGCGTAAGCCGGCGCGGAGATCCAAGCGTCTCGTTGACCATTGGTCTGCTGCTCTGCAGCGGACTCATGCGTACGGATTTCGCCTCCCAGAACGAACAGAGACGAGCCGTCCGACCCGCCACCGCGGCGAACAGCACCGCTGGCGACATCTTCCGCCAGAATCACGCTGAGCACAGCCGGATCACAATTGAGGCAGCACGTCAACAGTTGCTCGAAGCCCATCGGCCGCTGGCGCAGAAGTCGGCGCAGCGTGCGCCGAACGCGTTCGCGGAATCTGGCGTCGCTTTCGTGCGGAAGGGAGGAGGCGTACGCGTCACCCATTCGTGTCTCCGAAGCGGCGATTCTGTAATCCATACCGCCTACGGACAATTCTAGGCAATCGGGGGGTGCGCATCAAGAAGACCTTGCTACCTCCCGGCCTGCGAGTGCGCAGAATCCTCAGGATAGCGGAGTCTACAGCAACGTACCTTTCTGCCTCCAGACCTCGCGTTCCACGCGACGCGTGCACGCGGACGGGATATTGCCACGTCACGCTTCGCGGACGTGTGTGTTGCTCGGCCTTCCCCCCCAATTTGTGTGATTCAGACACCGAGCATGTCCCGTCAGCGCTTACAGCACCTTCGTAATCCCCGGCATGGCGATCGGGTATTTGCCGTCGGCGTCGGGTTGGATGGGGGCGGGGCCGTCGAGGGTGGCGATTTGGTCGAGGCCGGGGGCCTGCTCGACGTTGGAGTTGATGGCGTCGTCCCAGGTGATCTCCTTGCCCGACTCGGCGGCCATGCGGCCGAGGATGCCGGTCATCGCGCCGTAGGCGCTCCGCTCGGTCTCGTTGTAGGGCTTGTCGTTGCGGATGGCGTCGAAGAGGAGGTCGTGCTCGACCTGGTAGTGGTTGCACGGGGCCCCTTCGTACTTCCAGATCTCGTTCTCCTTGGTCCGCTGGTGGGTCTTGTAGAGGCGGGGATCGGTGATCCCTTCGCCCAGCACGGCCGAGCCGGTGGCGCCGTGGATCACGTCGCCGAAGAAGCCCCAGGTGTTGGCCATGTGGCGGCCCTGGGCGAACAGGCGGGTGCCGTCGGGGAAGGTGTATTCGACGGCGTAGTGGTCGAAGAGCTGGTCGGCGTGCTCGCGGACCTGGCGACCGCCCTGCCCTTGGGCCGAGACGGGCCAGGCGTCTTTGACCCAGCAGCAGACGTCGAGGTTGTGGATCAGCCAGTCGAGGATAAAGCTGCCGTTGACCCAGGTGAAGCAGGAGTAGTTGCGGATCTGGTGGGCCATGTCGCTCTGGTCGGCCTTCTTGGGGGTGAAGCCGACCGGTCCGTGCTCGCGGTAGGCCCAGCAGGTGATGACCTTGCCGATCGCGCCGTCGTGGATTTTTTGGACCACCTCTTCGAGCGGCTTGTAGTGGCGCGACATCAGCCCGCTGGCGATCTTGAGGTTCTTCTTCTTGGCCGCCTCGCCCGCCTTGAGCACGCGGCGGATGCCCGGGGCGTCGACGGCGAACGATTTTTCCATGAACACGTTGCAGCTCTTCTCGACGGCGTATTCGAGGTGGATGGGGCGGAAGCACGGGGGGGTGGCCAGGATCACCACGCCGCCCGGGGCCACCAGGTCGACGGCCTTCTTGAAGCCGTCGAGCCCGACGAACTGCCGATCCGGCGGCACGTCGACCTTGTCTTTGAGCTGCTTGGAGAGCCGCGTCAGGCTGCCGCTGAGACGGTCCTCGAACACGTCGGCCATGGCCACGAGCTTGGTGGGCCCTTCGGTCGATAGCGCCTGGGCCGCGGCGCCGGTGCCCCGCCCGCCGCATCCGACCAGGACCACCCGGATCGTGTTGTCCTCGCCGGCGTGGACGCTGCGGGCCAGGGGGCTTACCAGGGCGGCGCCGGCCAGGGCGGTGCCGGACCGCTTGAGAAACCCGCGGCGCGAAGTGGACGACTTGGGGTTGCTGGTTCGAGCGTTCATGCGGGAGACCTTTCTCTTGGTGGGGACATCAATCTGCCTTTTCGGGGAACCTCGGAGACCTGGGGATCGGTCGCACCAACCGCGGGGAAGGCTCCCTTCGCAACGCGGCCCCTATTGTGGTAGCGGGGACCTGCGTTGTCAAGCAGACGGGCGTGTCGAGGGTTGCGGCCCGCGTCGGGCGTCACGCCGCGCTGGACCGGTTGAGCTGCCGTTCGAGCTCCTCGCGGTGGACCGGGATTTCCCGGGGCGCCTCGATGCCGAGCCGCACCGTGTTTCCGCGAATCTCGATGACTCGCACCGAGATCCGGCCGTCGATCACGATCTGTTCGTCCTTCTTGCGGGAAAGCACCAGCATGAGCGATCCTCCTTGAATGCGTAGTCAAGAGTGTTGGGCGTGTGCCGGGGCTCAGACCGCGAGTGCCTCTTCCTCCGGCACGACGTCCGTCCATTCGGAAAACCGGGCCAAGTATTGCTCCATGAACTCCTCGAGCACATCGGCAATCGCGTGGACGCCGCCCCGGCGGTGGGAGGGCGTCGGCTCCATTTCGTCTTTCCACCGGCTCTCGTTCATTTCGGCCTCCCTTCGTCTCTCAAGCTTCTGGTTGCATTATAGCGAGTAGTGTACGGATGTCAACCCATCCAGGAAAGACGGACTGCTGTGCAAATAGGAAGACGGCGCAACTTGGGAAAGGGGATCTGCGGCTGAAACGGGCGTGGATCGAAGCCCGCGACGACGCCAGCGGCGATTGCGTGCCAAGGCGAGGTGCTCGAAGCGGGAAAGCCCCGTCTGTTCCCTTTTTTCGTTACGTCCCGTGCATCCACCTCGTCGGTCGCTCTATGCGGGTGGCGAGCGGGGGTCTCCCGGCCGGGCGAACCCGGGCTGGCGATGATCTCGGGGCCGAGGGGCACGACCCTTGCGACAGATCCCCCCGGACATGCTACAGTTCAGTACCCTGGAGCGGCTCCAGGCCATTGAGCAAAGGTGAACGGGCCGATCCCTTACCGCCGGCTCGGCGGAGGTGACCGTAGAGGGCGGCCGAAAAACAACTTCCCGACTTCCGTAGCAGGCACTCGCCGGGTGCCGTCCGCCGGTTACGGCACACGGCGTGTGCCTACTACTCCGCAAATGCGGAAGTTATTCTCCGGCCGATCGTAAGACGAGACACCGCTTCCACGACCATTGACATTGATGGGGAATTGCCATGGCAGAATACTCCGCTAGTCCCGCAGGCGAGAAGTTCAAGATCCCCGAGCAGGGGGAGTATACGGGCGAAATGGCCCGCCTGGAGACGCTCGTCGACCGTGCCCGCGGCGAAGGGAAGGAAGTGGTCGTGGTGATGGGCGTGGGCTTCGTCGGCGCGGTGATGGCGGCGATCGTCGCCGACACCGAGGACCGCGAGACGGGCAAGCCGAGCAAGTTCGTGATCGGCTGCCAGCGACCGAGCACGCGGAGCTACTGGAAGATCCCGATGCTCAACCGGGGGGAGTCGCCGGTCAAGGCCGAGGACCCCGAGGTCGATCCGATGATCGCCCGGTGCGTGAACGAGAAGAAGACGCTCACGGCGACGTACAACAGCGACTGCCTGAGCCTGGCCGATTGCGTGGTCGTGGACGTTCAGTGCGACTACACCAAGGTCGAGCTGGGCAACATGCGGACCGGCGAGGCGGAGATGAACGCCTTGGAGGCGACGATGCGGACGATCGGCGAGAAGATCCCGCCCCGCTGCCTGACGCTGATCGAGACCACCGTCGCGCCGGGCACCACCGAGTTCGTCGCCTGGCCGATCATGAAGAAGGCGTTCGCCGCCCGGGGGATCCAGAGCGAGCCGTTATTGGCCCACAGCTTCGAGCGGGTGATGCCGGGCAAGGAGTACGTCTCGTCGATTCGCGACTTCTGGCGGGTCTGTTCCGGGTGCAACGCCGAGGCCCGGCGGCGCGTGGAGAAGTTCCTCCACGAAGTGCTCAACACCGACGAGTACCCGCTCACCGTGATGGACCGGCCGATCGAGTCGGAGACGACCAAGATCGTGGAGAACTCGTACCGGGCGACGATCCTCGCCTTCTTGAACGAGTGGAGCCTGTTCGCCGAGCGGAACGGCGTCGACCTGATCAAGGTGATCCGGGCGATCGGAATGCGTCCCACGCACAGCAACATCATCTTTCCCGGCCCGGGGATCGGCGGCTACTGCCTACCCAAGGACGCCGGGCTCGGCTACTGGGCGTACAAGCACATCCTCGGCTTCGAGGACGGCGAGAGCGTGTTCAAGATCAGCCCCACGGCGGTCGACGTGAACGACACGCGCTCGCTCCACGTGGCGGAGCTGACGCGGGACGCGCTTCGGAACATGGGCCGATACATCGCCCATGCCGACGTGGTGATCTGCGGGGCCAGCTACCGCCAGGACGTGGGCGACACGCGCTATAGCGGGTCGGAGATGGTCGTGCGCAAGCTGACCGAGATGGGGGCCGAGATTCGCGTCCACGACCCGTACGTCGAACACTGGTACGAGCTGGAGAGCCAGGACGTCTACCCGGCCCCCGGCCATTCCTGGTCGCGCTTCTTCCGCAACCAGGAGGGGCTGAAGGATATCCGCGTCAGCGACGACCTGCCCTCGGTGCTCTCGGGCGCCGAGGCGGTGATCCTGGCCGTTCCGCACCAGCCATATCTCCACCTGGATCCGGCCCGGGTCGTCGAGTGGGCCGGGGGACCGCTGGCGGTGATCGACTGCTTCGGGATCCTCTCGGACGACGAGATCCGCGAGTACTTCCGGCTCGGCTGCGAGGTGAAGGCCCTCGGCCGGGGCCACATCCAGCGGATCAAGGAGCAGGTGCGGGCGGAGAAGATCGAGGCCCGGATCAGCGCCGCTCCGGCCCGCGCGACGTAGGCCCTACCCGATGCCACGCGGCCCCCTCGGTCCGGCACGGACTCACTCGTCGGGCAGCAGGTGCTCGGTGGGGATCGTGCGGACGACTTCCTCGGTGCTGGTGAGGCCCTGGGCCACTTTCAGCAGGGCGGAGCGACGGAGGTCGAGCATCCCTTCTTCGACGGCCTTTTGGCGGATATCGCGGGTCGTGCGTCGCTCGTGGATCAGCTCGCGGATCGACCGGGTGATTCGCAGGACCTCGGCCACGCCCGTCCGACCGGTGAAGCCTTCAAAACGGCAATGCTCGCACCCTGGGGAGGAATAAATGTGATCGCCCTGGCCCGGCTCGAGCCACTCGCGGACGTCGTCGAACGTCTGCGGGGAGCCGCTCAGGTCGAAGGCCACCTTGCACTCGTCGCACAACCGGCGGACCAGCCGCTGCGACAGGATCCCCAGCAGGCACGCCGAGAGGAAGTGCGGATTGGCGCCCAACGCCAGCATGCTGTTGACGGCCCCGGCGGCGACGGGCGCGTGGAGGGTGGCGAAGACCAGATGCCCGCTGTTGGCCGCCAGCACGGCCGTCTCGGCGGTGACCGGATCGCGGATCTCGCCGACCATGATCACGTCGGGGGCTTGGCGGAGCACGCTGCGGATCAGCTCCGGGAAGCCGAGCCCGATTCGGGGACGGACTTCCGATTGGCGGATGCCGGCCATGGCCAGTTCGATCGGCTCTTCGATCGTGTTGATCTTCCGCGACCCGTCGTTGAGGTGGCTCAGGCAGGCGTAGAGGGTGGTGGTCTTTCCGGCGCCGGCGGGCCCGGTGACCAGGATCAGTCCGCTGGGCCGGCTCAACAGCGCCATCAGGTGATCGAGATTCTGCCTGTGGAACCCCAGGTTGCCCAAGTCCAGGAGTGTCATGTCGTGTGCGAGCAGGCGGACCGCCATGTCCTCACCCCAGAGGGTCGGAATGGTATTGATCCGGACGTCGACCCGGTGCCCCCCCTCGATCCCGCAAATGCACCGCCCGTCCAGCGGCCGCAACCGCTGATCCACGGCCATCCCGGCGATCGCCTTCGTGTGGTTGATGTATCGGCTCAGCTCCTCCCGGGTGACGGTCATCAGCGGGCGGACGATGCCGAGATGACGCACGCAGATCGCGGCGTCGCTCTCGTTGGCCAAGAAGAACAGGTCGCTTGCCGGCAGACCGGCCGCGTATTCGATCAGGCGGAGCACGGTCTGCTCCACGTCCAGGTCGCTGAGGTCGGGCGCTTCGAGGGGGCGTTTCTCGGAAGTGTCGCTCATGCGTTGTGTCCTCGGGCTAGCGCCAACGCGGCCGACTCGTCCTTGGCCAGGTGAAGGACGCGGTCCATCCGCAGTATTTTGATCGTGTCCATCACCAGGGTGGGGGTCGAGTGGAGGACGAGCTTCCCGCCCGCTTCGACAAATCGCTTGTGCCACACCAAGGCCAAGGCCAGGCCGCTGGAGTCGATGTACTCGGCCCGGGCCAGATTCAGAATCACCCGGCGGGTGTATCCGCGGTCGCCCAGCAGGCCGCCCAACGGGTCTCGCTCCGGATCCAGGTCCTCTTGGACGACCCGTCCCTCCACTTCCAGCCGCAGCACGTCCTCGTCGTCGCCCAGCACTCGAAGATTCATGGACAGGTCCCTCCCCGGACGCTCGGCCGAATTTCGCGACGGATGCGCCCACCATTGTTGCAGATTTCCCGGCGTCCGCCAGGGGGGGACGCATTTTGACGGTCCCTGGCCCGGATTATTCACGAATGCTGTAGCACAGGCTTCTAGCCTGTGGAATTGGCAACACAGGAAGATGCCTGTGCTACGAGGCCACCGCATGAATAATCCGGGCTGGGGGGCACGGCGGCCGAGGTCGTCGACGTGGCCGACCCGTCAACGCCGGATTCGCCGCTCTGGGGCAGGATTAGACAGCCTCGCCGCCTCAACGTAGACTTCAAAGAACGCGTTTCTCTTCCGCGCTTCAGCCACGACCTCCCTGCCGGAAGGCTGAGCCGGAACGAAGGCCGCCGCGACGCCGGTTGCCGCGGCTTCCCGTTAGGACCGGCGAGTCAATAAGTGTCGTACTCCTCACGCTCCGCGTGAGGCCAAGCGGCACACCCTCACGCGGAGCGTGAGGAGTACATCGGAAAACGCGACAGTAGTTGATTCGCCGGTCCTTAGGCTGACCTGCCAGGTGGATACTCCGGCTGCAACCGAGGCTCGCGCCATGCGGATCGTGACGATGAAGCGGGCGCTGCGGCGCTGCGCCGAAGAGCGCCGGCGGAACGGGACCGGGGCGATGGTGCGATGGGTCGCCTATCGATCGGCCCAGCGCCTGGTCGACGTCAAGGTGGCCCACGTCCTTTGGCTCGACGCGGCCAACATCAACGATTCGCTCCGGCCGGACACGGCCTACACGTTTCGGTTCCTTTCGGCGGAAGAGGTTCGCGCCTTTTCGGCGGGCGCCGGCGACTCGCTCCCTCCGGCGATGGCCGACCGGATCGTGGCCGGCAACGATTTCTGTTTCGCGGCGCTGGCCGGGCCGCGCCTGGCCGCCTTCGGGTGGTTTGCGCTGGGGAGCATCGAACCGGAGCACAACGGCGGCACGGCCCTTTCGTACCCGCCCGACGTGGCCTACATGTACAACGGATTCACCTACCCCGAGTTCCGCGGACAACGCCTGCACGGCCTGGTCAAAGGGCTGGGGCTGCGGGCCCTGGCCGACCGCGGCGCGGGCAAGCTCGTCTCCACCGTGGATTGGACGAACGGGGCTTCGTTGCGAAGCAACTTCCGTCTCGGCTGTGTCGACCTGGGACGCACGGGGGTGCTCCGCCTGGGCCGATTCCGCGTCGCCTTCTATCCCCGTGCCGCCCGGCGCTTGGGCATCCGGTTCCACAACAAGGCGATCACGCGGCCTGCGCCGCTGCGTCCGGCAGGCGGTAGACCGGCCGCCGGCCCCGGCGGATCGCGGACGCCGTCGCCCCGGGACTGCTCACCAGGCCCGGGGGCTGCGCCGCCGGCTTGCCCGCTCGAATGGGAAGAATCGGCCCAGCCGTCAGAAGCGTCCCCTGCTGCGCCGGCGACGTGAGCGTCGCGGGCACTTCTGCCTGGACGACGGCCCGAGAGGGCGGGGCGGTGCCTTCTCCGCGCATCACGGCGTTGACGTTCTTCACCGCGCGGCGTCGGGATTCGTGAGGCCGCCGCGTCGCGAATCTCCGCCGCCACTTGACGCAAATCGCGAGCCCGACGGCGTTTGCATGCGGCCGCGTTTCGCCGGCAGCGGATGCCTCCTTCGTGGCGCGCCGTTTGCAATCGAGTCCCCCTCGAACCGGCCTACCCTCCGCAGAGCTGGCCCGTGATTGAGTCCTTCACGGCGAATGGGCCCCATCGAAGCCCAGGGGTTGCAACCCCTGGGCTTGGAAGCAGCAATATCGGGACATTCGCCACAAACCGGACGTCGTGATCCGGAGCGTCGTCACGCTCGCCTCGACCGAACGGAAGCCGTCCCCGCCCGTGCCTCTCGAAATCGAAGAAGAGCCCGATATGAGCAAGAAACTACGCCCGTGGTTCCTGGTTGCAGCGATCCTCGCGACGGTTGGGGCCATCCATTTGCTCACCCTGCGGCCGGGGCACGACTGGGGAGGCGATTTCAGCATGTACGTCCACCACGCCAAGAACTTGGCGGAGGGGACCCCGTACGCGGAGACCGGGTACCTCTACAACCCGGCATACGCCACGATCGGCCCGCCCACCTACCCGCCCGTGTTTCCGCTGATCCTCGCCCCCGTCTACCTGCTCTGCGGCCTCAACTTCGAGGCGATGAAGCTGGTGATGGTCGCTTCCCTGGTTGTCTTTCTGCTGTTGGTGTTCCTCACGTTTCGGCGGGAGCTGCCGCTCGGCCACGCGCTGGCCATCGTCGTTCTGGTGGGACTGAGCCGCACGCTGCTGGGCGGCGCGAACTCGATCGGCTCCGACATGCCGTTCATGGCGATCCTCTACCTGACGATCTTCACCCTCCAGAAGGCGTACGATACCTACCGCAACCGGCGGCCACGCTTCCGCTACCTCGTGCCCGCGGTGGTGCTGATGTGCGTCGCCTTCGGCTCGCGCACGCTGGGCGGTCTGCTCGTTCCCTCCGTGCTGGCCTACGACCTCCTGCGCTACCGTCGCATCACCGGCTGGGCCGTCGCGGTCGGCGCGGCGATGGTCGCTTTTGCGCTGGCGCAGGGCGTTTTCGTGCACAGCGACTCGGCCTACTTCGACCAGTACAACGTCGGCCCGAGCGTCTTCCTGCACAACGGGGCCGCCTACCTGGCGGAATTCGCCGCCTTCTGGCACAACGGCTACTTCAAGCCCCTGGGCGGGCTGATCTTCGTCGTCGTGACGACGCTGGCCGTGCTGGGATACGCGTCCCGCGTGCGGCGTCGGGTGACGCTCCTGGAGGTCTTTCCCGTCCTCTACCTGACCGCCGTGCTTCTCTTCCCCGGCTTTGCCGGCAGACGGTACCTGGAGCCGATCTTTCCCCTCTACCTGTTTTTCGCGTTCCGCGGTCTGGAACACGCCTGGCTCGTCCGACGGGTGCGAGTGCGGCGGGTCGTCTTCGCCTCGTTGCTGGTGGCCGTGAGCGGCTCCTACCTGGCCAGCGCAACACGCCTCGATCTCGACGTGACCGAGGGGATCGGCAAGGCGGAGTCGGTCGCCCTGTTCGACTACGTCCGCCACGAGACGCCGGAGGACGGCGTGGTGATTTTCATCAAGCCCCGGGTGATGTCGCTGCTGGCTTCTCGCAGGGCGTCGGCCTATCACATGCCCTCGGACCCGTCCCTGCTCTGGGACTACTTCTCTCGCATCGGCGCGACCCATCTGGTCGTCGTGGAAAACGACGAGGCCTTTGCCGGCGCCGAGGACCCCGCCCGGCTGGCCTATCTGCGGACGTTCGCCGAAGAGAATCCCGCCAAGCTCAGGCCCGTGTTTGCCAACGCCGACTTCCGCGTCTACCGCATCGCCGACCAGGGAGCCGGTCTGGCGACCGCGGCAAGCGAGGCCGTGGCGGAGACCCACGGCCAGGCCTCCGTGGTGCTGGCCACGGCGACCGCCTCGGGCCCGTCCCGGTAAGGCGCGATCGCCGGACGATTCCAGGGTACTTGGAGTGGATGCCGAAACCAGTCGGCTTCAGCCGACCGGTGGTCTGCCACCAGCTTTAGCTGGTGGGAAGCGAGACAGTCCCCACCGGAACGAGCCGGCTTGAGCCGGGCTTCTCGGCCCGTCTTCAGACACCTGCAGTCGGTTGAAACCTGTTTGTCGAGAAGCCCGGCTGAAGCCGGCTTGAGTGACCGCGTGTGACTATTTTCCACCAGCTAAAGCTGGTGGCAGACAATGTGTCGGCTGAA
>DATKZH010000407.1:0-2831 GCA_035528065.1 Thermoguttaceae bacterium
GATCTGCGTCTAGACGGTCGCGCGCTGGGCGCGCACGGCCAGTGGGTTGATTGACGGACAACCAGGAACCCTGTTCGAGCTCGCGTGAGGCCCGGTGCAGAAGCCGAGAGAGATTCTCGACGGCAGTTAACTGCGTGGTACGCCAAGACCAGAACAAGAACATCCAGCCCAGCAAGAAGAAGAGCACCGAGCGGGTTGTTGACGGCGTTCCAAAGTAGCGGCACCGGGGGATTGTCGCGGCGGTCCAATTTGGCGGCGCACAAGCGAGCGTCTCAGGAAGTCGGGAAGATGGAGGCTTTAGCCTCTATTTTCCCCAGCTTCACAGGGAGGCCCAGGAGTGCGATCCGACATGGAGTTTTGGAAAGAGGTTCGTCGGCTGGTGCTGACGAACGAGTTGAGCAAGCGTGGCGCCTGTGCGAAGTACGGTCTCGGCTGGCTAACGCTCAAGAAGATCCTGGCGCACGATGAGCCGCCCGGCTACCGAAAGTCCCAGCCGCGAGCGAAGCCCAAGATCGACAAGTTCTTGCCGGTCATTCACCAGATCCTGATAGACGACCGGCAGGCTCCCAAGAAGCAACGCCACACGGCGTGGCGCATTTTCCAGCGCCTACGGGACGAGCGCCAATTCAGTGGCAAGTACACGATTGTCAAAGACGCTGTGCGGGCCTGGAAGCAGTCGCACCAAGAGGTCTTTCTGCCGCTGTCGCATCCGCCGGGCGAAGCCCAGGTGGACTTCGGCGAAGCGACGATCCGACTAGCCGATCAGGAGACGAAGGTCGCGCTGTTCGTGATGACGCTTCCCTACTCGGGAGCCATTTTTATCCAGGCGTTTCCTCGGGAATGCACCGAGACGTTTCTGGAGGGGCACCGCCGTGCCTTCGAATACTTCGGCGGCGTGCCGCGGCGGATCAGCTACGACAACTCGGCCATCGCTGTGATTGAGGTCTTCCAGGGCCGCGAGCGGAAGCTGACCAAGGAGTTCCTTCGTCTGCAGAGCCATTACCTGTTCCAAGAGCACTTCTGTCTAGTGCGACGGCCCAACGAGAAGGGGCACGTTGAGCGACTCTTGGGCTTCGCTCGGCGCAGCTTCCTGGTGCCGGTACCGCAGGTCGATTCGCTCGAAACGCTCAACAGGCAACTCCGCGAGGGCTGCCAGTCCGATCTCCAGCAGCGGACGCGTGGCAAACCGGCCCCCAAGGACGAACTGCTCGTGGAAGACCAGGCCGCCTTTTTGCCGCTGCCCAAGCAGCCCTTCGAGGCGCGGTGTGTTGACGACGGAAGGGCCGACTCGCAGTCGCTGGTTCGGTTCGATACCAACGACTACTCGGTTCCCGTGAAGTACGCTCATCGCAAGCTGATGGTGGTGGCCACGGTCGAGGAAGTCCGGCTAGTTTACGAGGACCGCCTGGTGGCTCGGCACCCCAGGTGTTGGCAGCGCGAGCGGACACTCTTTGAGCCGATCCATTATCTGGCGCTGTTGGAACGCAAGCCGGGCGGTTTCGATTACGCTCGGCCCTTGGAGAACTGGCAGTTGCCTGAGTGCTTTGGCCTTCTCAGACGCCGGCTTGAGGCGGCCGACCCCCGCTACGGCACGCGGTCCTACATCCGGGTGCTGCGGCAGTTGGAGCGGTTCTCTCTGCCCCAACTGACCGGGGCGGTCGAGTATGCCCTGGACATCGACGTCATCGATCCAGACAGCATCCGCACAATCGTCGAGCATCGGGCCGAGCGGCCGGTGGTGATGTTCTCGCTCGACGGTCGTCCACACCTGGCCCACGTGCGGGTCGAAACGACCGATGTGGCGGCCTACGGAGCACTGCTCACGGAGGTGTCGCCATGAACAAGACCGAGACCAAGAGCACCGTGCTGCTGAAGCACCATCTCAAGGCGCTCAAACTGCCGACCATCCACGCGCAGTGCGAGAGGATCGCCGAACGCGCTGCGGCTGACAACGCCGACCATCTGACCTTCCTGCTCCAACTCTGCGAGTTGGAACTGATCGAACGAGAACGCAAGGCAGCCGAAAGGAGATTGAAGATGGCCCGTTTCCCCGCCCACAAGCTGCTCGATGAATTCGACTTCCAAGCCCGACCCAGCGTCAACAAGCCGCTGTTTTTGCAACTCGTCAAAGGCGATTATCTCGACAAGCGAGAGAACATCCTGCTCGTCGGTCCCAGCGGCACGGGCAAGTCTCACCTGGCCACGGCGCTAGGAATGGCCGCTTGCGCTCAAGGACGCAAAGTCCGTTTCTTTCGCGTCACCGAGCTGATCACCTTGCTTTTGGAAGCCAAAGAAGAGCGGCAGCTCTTGCGGCTACGACAGCAATTAGGCAAGCTGGATCTCTTGATCCTCGACGAATTGGGCTACGTTCCCGCCAGCAAGGCCGGTGCGGAACTCTTGTTCGACGTGATCGCCACGGCCTACGAACGCAACAGCCTGGTCCTGACCACCAATCTGCCGTTCGAGAACTGGACCGAAGTACTCGGTAGCGAGCGACTCACGGGAGCGGCGTTGGATCGTCTGACTCACCGTTGTCACATCCTGGAGACCAAGGGCGAGAGCTACCGACTCCAGGATGCTAAACGTCGAAGACGGACCAGCTGATCTGACCAGTTCCAACGCTTTGATCTCTTCCGCGACACAACCTCAGTAACTTTGGAGACTATCAACAACCCAGCGCCACCAAATTCGGCCGCCCGGTGCCGCTACTTTGAAACGCCGTCAACAGATGCGTCACAACCGTAGGACCAGAGTAACAATGGACTGTCTGCCTCTAGCAACCGCGGGTCCGAGGCATCATGGGCTTGACCCGGAGATGGCAGGACGTTGAA
>DATKZH010000408.1:0-38148 GCA_035528065.1 Thermoguttaceae bacterium
TCCCCCTGCAAGAACGCCTGGCGGACCAAGCGAAAGCTCTGGCCCCGAGACCCACTTCCGTGATACAACATGAGAGGCCCTCCTTAATCCAATCCCAACGACGACTGGACAAGAAAGGCCTCGATCGCTGTGGCAGTCTAGGACAAGGAAGGCCTTACCACAACACCAAAATCTTTCCCGATGCAGCCCGAGGGGTCACAAGCCCCCAACTGCGTTTCCGGGGCAAGTCTGCGCGCACGCTTTCCCTTCGGGCGATAAGAAGCGCTTGACAGTGCCATTCAGGTCTGAACTTGAAACCTGTTGCTTATGTCTCCGAACACCTGTCACTCTTGACTCCGGTCTAAAGATGCCGGGAAAAAGGGGGGTGGGGAGCTGGACGCGGTTGTCGTCAAACCCTTTTCCCCCGGCACAAGGCCGGGGGGAAGATGGGGCGAGAAATCCGGAAGGTGTTGTCCGGTCGGTCCTTAGCGGGGAGATCGCCCCGTCCGTTCCACGTCGCAGAACCGCTGGCCCGTTGTCTGCTGCAAATGATCGCGCAGCGCACTGTACGGCCGGATCCTGACGGTGCTGGAGGTCGCGTCGAACACGCCTTGCCCGGGGACGCTGAGCCGAGCATGGACCGTGGCATAAGGTGCGCACTGGAGATCGAAATCCGGGTGAACCGATCGGAACGGAAATCGATACTCGGTCCCTGGGGAAGCGAATTCACTGGGCCGCACCGATCGGGTCCACCGGCCGAGCCGGATCGGCGGTTGGGTGGGCCGGGTCCTGCCGGTTCGCCACCCGATCAGGTTCACTTCGAGCGTGCCGTGTACCGGTGCGACGGCTCCCCGGGCGTCGAGCGGGCGAACGTCGACGACGACTCCGTCCACTTCCACGTCGCTGTCCCAGTTGGCTACCCACGCATCGATCGCCAGCGACCGTAACGGCAGCGTCTTGCCACGGCCCGGCTCGATCGTCGTGATCGCCAGCCGGCTCGACGTCGAAGGTGTCGGTTTCGTCAGCGGGGGAGTGGGCCAGCGCAGGGAGTGCAGGCGAAATGTGCCGGCGCGTGGCGCGAGCGGTTCCTCCCTCGTCGAACGGAGCGCTTCCGGCTGGACAATGGCCCGGCGGAACTGGTCCGCGGAGAACCCTTGCCCCTCATACTCTGCCCGGACGACCCGATCCCAGTGGATCGGCCGCAAGACGCTGATCGTGCCGTGACGCCAACGGAGCCAGAGCCTCGTGCCGTCAGTCTGAGGGGCGACCGTGGCGAGCAAGCTTCGGCCGCTGGTCAGTTGGACGACGACGGGCTGCTCGGCAATCGACGCTTGTCCCGCTTGGGACTGGCCGACCACGCCGAAGGTGACGAGCCACCCAAACAGAACGCGGATGGAGAAACTGGCTTTCATGGGCATGTCCGGTCTCGCTGGCTTCTGCTTGAGGCGTATCAAGCCAGGTGGCAAACCGCGTGCCCGGCGAGACTCCGGGGACCGAGACGTGCACGGTAACCGCTTATGGGCCAATCATTTGGCCGCTTTCACGAACGCCGGAAGCAAGCTCCACGGCTGGCCTCTCGCGTTGCCCGGACACATCGATGTTGCGGCCGGTCAACACCACGACCGGTGGATCGATGGGCGCCGAGCGCCGGAATGCACCCCCGCCACGAGGGGTGCCGTACGGTTGCGCTGACTTCCGGGGGAATGCCCCGACCAGCCGACTGCGCGGCGCCGGTTTGAGTGCGATACGCACGTCGCTGGACACGGCCGTTCTCCGCATCGGAGAGCACCCGATAGACCCATGCGGACCCACAACATCGGGTGGACCCCCCGCAATGGGGTCCCGACCGTGTTGACAAATCCACCGAAACACAAGATCCTATCTGCACTACTGCCTTAGCTTTTGGTACGATGGCGACTTGGAATCTCTACGCCTGCTTGACACCCACCCTGGTGGGTTTATCATGTGAGGGAGAAAACGAAGCCCGCGGGCCACGGACACTAGCTTGAGCCGCGGCGCGTGAGCGCCGGCCAGCTGGGCGCTTAGGCCGGCGGATACTCACGGTCGGACACGGTACGATTGTCAGAGGAGCTTGCCAGATGGCCAAACAGCAGCGGCTGGAAGTCAGCGAAGTGGGCGACGTGACGGTGGTTCACTTCCGCGACCAACGAATCATTGAGGATCTCGGGATCCAAGAAATGGGGCAGGAGCTGTTCCATCTGGTGGAGGGGGAGAACCGCAAGAAGCTGCTCCTCAATTTCTCTTCGGTCAGCTTCATGTCGAGTGCGGCATTGGGCAAACTCATCACTCTGGACAAGAAGGTCAAGGCCAAGGGCGGGGTTCTCAAACTTTGCAGCATCCGCCCGGAGATCTACGAGGTCTTCGCGATCACGCGGCTCGATCGTCTTTTCGACATCCGCAAAGACGAATCGGACGGCCTGGGCTCCTTCTGACGCGCCACTTCCCAATACTCGTTTACCCCCCGCTAGTCGAAGCCCATGTCACAAGATCGCTGGGTCTGGCAATGCGAACGCGTGATCCCAAGTGAGACAGGAGCCGGCGCGCCCATCCTACAGGAAATCCTCAAGCAGCTTGAGAAGAACGATTGGATCCAGCACGATATCTTCAGCATCCACCTAGCCATGGAAGAGGCCCTGGTCAACGCCATCCGGCACGGGAATCGGCTTGACACGAGCAAGCACGTCCACGTCGCCTGCCGCGTGAGCTCGGAACTCATCCGAATCGAAATCACCGACGAAGGCGAAGGGTTCGACCCCTCCGCCGTCCCCGACCCGACCGACCCGGCCAACATCGAGGCCCCCAGCGGAAGGGGCCTGATGCTCATGCGGAGCTTCATGTCCCGGGTGGAGTACAACGACGTGGGAAATCGTGTGGTGATGGAGAAAGAGCGGGCCAAGCAGGACGATCAGAAGAAGGACTAGCGATCCCGCAACCCGCCTCCGCCGGTCCAAGCCCTTGCCCACACGTCGGGGGTTCACTATCATAAGAGCTTCTTTTCCCCGATAGCTCAGTTGGTAGAGCAAGCGGCTGTTAACCGCTTTGTCCTAGGTTCGAGTCCTAGTCGGGGAGCTCTACTTAAGTCCCGCCGAACGCTTCACTTAGCGTACCTGCCTAGCGTAGGGCAGTGCGGCATAGAGGTTCTGGCAAAACGGTACATGTACCGTTTTGGCACGTGCAAACCTCGGAGGCCGCGCAATGCCCCGCACCAGTCGTCCCCCTTCTTACCGTCTCCACAAAGCGCGCAAGTGCGCCGTCGTGACGATCCACGGCAGGAATCACTACCTCGGTGTGCCGGTTCAGCGAATCTTTCGTGAACATCTGTCGCCCTATTTGGCCGGCATTCCGAGCCATTGGAGCATCCGTGCGAAGCGTTGCCGTGAACAGACTGGCTGCCCCCTTGGCTTGCCCAGCGTGAACAGACGTGTTCCTCGCGCGTGAGCCCACACCCGCAGCGTATGTCGAACGAGCCCGTTTGAGATTACGCAACACGCTTGAGCATCACGACGGGCAGGTGGCGTCGGTCCCTGTGGAAGCTGACGGTCGTGTCGAACCTCTGGCCAGGCTTGCCTCCAACAATCGCCCAGGGTTGGGCACAAGGCGATCCGCGTGGCCAACCTGGCCGAGGTTCGATTCTCGGCTTGCGGTGGGCAGGGAAACGCCGTTCGTAGACTTCATTCGGGGTCTTGCCGCCGAGCGTCGCGTGCGGTCGATGCTCATTGTACCACTGAACGATGGCGACCAACTCCCATCGGAAGGACTCCCGACGAAACGGGATCAGCGGTAGCTGGTGGAGCACCTGTTTCAGTGTCAAGATGAATCGTTCTACAACGGCGATGCTGCCGTGCTTGCCCACAGCGCCGTATCGAGGCGGCCGGATGCCCTTTCGCTTTACCCACCGCCGGAACGCATCGCAGTCGAAGACGCGGTCGCGATCACACACGATGTATTTGGGGGTCGCCCCCACGCGACGGAGCGTCTGTCCCAGACGGGTGCACACGGCGCGACAGTCGGGTCGAGTCGCGAACACGCCGACACTCATGACGCGACGCGAGAAATGATCGACCGCCACAAGCACCCACCAGCAGAAGGGCCACCGCTGCGGCAGGGCCAAGGGAAGCCATGCGCACCACATCCCCATCCCTGTGGGGACCAGTGTCAGATCGATATGCCAAACGTGATTGGGCCTTTTCGCGGTGACCGCGCGCCGAGTGGATTCGGCTTGCTCCGTCGTTTGGGGGGACGGAACAGGCGTCTCCTTGAGAATCCGCCCCACGGTTGTCGTGCCCAGATGCAAACCAGCACGCGCCAGCGTTTGGGCCAGCATCCTCTTACCCATCGTAGGGCACAGCGTCTTGAGCCGCTGGACAACATAGCGGACGAAGTCGGGGAAACGGTTGACCGGCTGGCAAAGCTGCACCAACGCGTCGGGCCCTTCTTCCTCGAGACGCCTGTTCCAGGATGAGATCGTGGGGGCGGTCACGTGAAACACCCCCGCCGTCTGTTCGAGCGACCAGCCGCGCGCGGCACGCAGCTGGAGTATCGCCATCCGCTCGACGGGTGGATAGTGCGGTCGCCGGTGCGGATCGATTCGCGCCATGCGGGCGTCCTTGATCCGCATCTCTTCCCGCAGCAAGGCGATTTCCTGGTTTGCCCGATCGAGTTCGGCTTTCAATCGGACACGGCTGTTGGTGCTATCCGCAGCCCAACTACCGGTGTAGACGGTGGCATATTGGGCCAGGGAGATGACATGCAGTACGGCCGACCGAAGGTGCTGCTTCCAGCCTCTGGGAAGCGGGATCTTGGGCGTTTCCTGGTTTGTGGTCATGATAGCTCCGCCTGGTTGCAGAGGCTATCATAACATGCGGTGTCGCGGCGGGTTACGTCGCCGCCCACGGGGCGCAACAATCGGTGGACCATGGCACCCGATGGCGATCCCCGTGGTTCCGCCGAGCCGCGGGTTCTTCTCCACGAGGACCACGTGGGCCCCGTTCTCTGCCGCGCTCACGGCGGCGGCCAGCCCGCTGCCGCCGCCGCCGAGGACGATCACGTCGTAGTCTGTTTTCATCGGGCTTCCGCGACCACCGGTCGCGGCTTTCTGGTGGATGAGGTTGCGCCGATCCACTGCGGATTGTCGACTACGTCGATCTTGGGTGGGATACGCAGATCCGCAAGGAATCGCTTGGCCACGATTTGATGTCCTGCGTGCAGCAGCACGTAAGCCTCGACGTCGCAACCGGCGGCCGGGTCGGCCAGGAGCTCGATCTCGGCGATCTCGCACTTGCCCGGCTTGGGTCGCTCGGCGGGCCAGAACCCCTGCCGAATGCCGACGAGCCCCGGGCCTTGCGCGATCACCAGGGAGAGCGATTCGTCGAAGTCGTTGGGGGCCATGAGCGTGGCGTAGTCGGGCACCCACGTGCCTTGGCGCCAGCCGAAGTGGGGCTGCTCCTTGTCATTGACCACGCCGACGAAATTGGGGAACGATTTGGTGAGCCGGTGCGGCTGGAACCGTGCGTCGAGCGCGACCAGCTCCTGCCGGCCCGCCAGGTCGATCGGCTTGACTTTCTGCCGGATCTTGAAGTACCGCTGGAACGCAGGGAACTCATACGTCTGCTCCACCTGCACCCTCTCGTCGGCCCAGCGCACCCGGGCGACGACCGCCGCGGGTCCTTTGGAGATCAGCTCGATCTGCGCCGTCGAGTCTTCCTGGCGCGTCTTGCTCTCGTGGATGTACTCGACCGTGTTGGTCCGCGGCTGGGTGGGATCGTGCCGGCTGAACGTGCCGTAGTTGACGCCGAAGCTATTCCGGGCGTAGTCGCGGTCGGTTCTTCCGGAACGCAACCGGGTCACGGTTCCCCCGGCCGCTTCGGAGAGGACCACGCTCAGGTGGGAATTCTCGACTTCGAGCGTTCCCTTGCCCGTTCCAAGGTCCTCGGCCGTGCAGCGAAGGTCCGTGGCAGGCTCGGCTTTGGAGGTGCACACATAGAAGGTCCGGGCTGCGCGGGCGGGCACGTCGGCGAGGAACCGAAGGCGGCCGGCCGCGTCCACTTGGCACGGGACCGAGGTCCCGTCCTGGGCGCGAACCGAGCACGGCTCCGGGTGCTCGGGCAATTCGACCGCCAACGGCTCATGCTCCAGCGGCTTACTTCGGGCGTTGAACACCACGAGCACCGTCGCGGCGTCCTGCTGCCGGAGAAATGCCGTGGGCTTGCGGGCGACGAAGATCTCTTTCTCGATGGTCCGTCGCGACTCGGCGGGGCCCAGCTCGATCCGTAGCTTCTCGGCGCTCAGCGTAGGCTCGGAGACCGGGGGCAGGCCGATCGCCGGCAGCGTCACGGTCGAAACGCCCCTCTCTTCCGTCTGGGGCAAATCGATCGTTCGACCGCGGACGGTGAGCCGGGCATCGGTCGAGGCCGCCGTTCGCCCGTATGGATTCTCGGGCACGCGAAGCTCCACTTCCGGCTTGGTGGCGTCGAGAATGACGTCGGACAACTCGAGCTCCGTCGGCTTCTCGACCACCAGCTCGCGCAGCACCACCGCCCGGCGGTCGGCGAACGCGAGGTCGAAGTAGATCGTCTTCCTGCCCCAGTCCGCGGTCGGTGCCGCCGAAATCCTCACCGCCAGACTTTTCGTCTCCCCAGGTTCGAGCTCGACTTCTGCCGGCTCGCCCGCGATCGTGGGGATCGTGGACGCCGCCTGGACGTGTCCCCGGACGGGCTTGTCGGTGAGGTTGGCCACCTTCACCTCAAACGCCTTGCTTTCGCCCGGCTGCAAGTTCAGCTCGGGCGTGTGGATCCTCACGGGACTGAACGCGAACTGATAGACGCCGTAGTATTGCAGCGCGTCGCGTGCCCGGTGGCCTGCTTCATCCGACGTTACGGGAAGAGGCTCATACGTACGCCCGTCGCGGCTGAGGACCACGGCCTCGCTAAGGGGCAGGGCTTTGAAGGGAATCGAGACCAGCAGCTCGCGCGGCTCGGTGATCTCCTCGTTGAACGAGACGACAAGCTCCGTGTCGGCGGCCGAAAGCCGGGCCGCCATGCATTTTTCCCCAACTGCGAACCGGTGGAAGTCGACGCTCGCCCAGCGCTGGAGAACGGGAAGCCAATACGCGTCCGTTGCGATCTCCGCAAGCGAGCCGTTCACGTAGAGCACCTGGGAGGTGCCAAAGGGCAGGGCGATGTCCCGCGGAATCTTGCCGATCGTCAGCTCGGAGAGCACGGCCATCCCCGGCGCGTTCAAGTAGGGTCGCGGCTCGAACGGCACGGCGAAGCCTTCCTCCGCCTGCCGGTCAGACAGCTTCCCGGCCAGTCGCACGGAATCGTCGACGACCCGGTACTGCTGCTCGCGTCGGTCGGCGGGTACGTTCGCTGTCGACCACTGCAAGTGGTTGAGCGACAGGTTGCAGACGCGTCGCTCGCTCGAATATCGCTCCGGGGCGATCTTGCCCGGGACGTTCCGCTGGGCGTAGCGAAGGTCGAGGCGGATCATCGGCAAGGGCCCGATCGCGGCGGCGGGCACCGCGGCTTCGACGCGAACCTCGCCCGCAGGCACTTCCAGGCTTCCGATCTCGCGGCCGCCCGTGATCAAGGATAGCGTATTCGGCCACAGGGCGTTGCCCCGCAGCCGGAGCACGTGGTCGCGTTGCGGGCTTGCGGGCAGGACCAGCGAGGTCACGCTGCCCACGGCGGGCGTCCAGCGGAACGTGACGTCGTCGCCGGACCGCATGCCGGTCTCGCACCCGCTGTGGCCCGAGCGGAGAAAGGCGTCGTCGCCCTCGGCGCCCACGTCGACAAACACGTTGAGGTCCCCGCCCGGTTCCGCCGACTTACCCGCGGGCGGCTCCACCTCGCGGAGGCCGAGCTTGGCGGCGATGCTCGAGTGGGCGGAGACCATCAGGCGCCGATCGCCGCCCTCAAGCCACCCGGCGAGCACGTCGAGGATCGGTTCGCGCCGCTCGTTGTAGCCGAGCCCGCAGCCGTACGCGGGGGCGACGACGAGCCGGAAGCGGTCGAGCCTTTGCGCGGTCACGAAGTCGTCCGGCACCAGATCGAACGGCACGCCCAGTCGCCGCAGGATCTGGATCGTGCCGTAGAGCTCCTCGGCGTGCGGGCCGCCGGAGGCAAATCGCCAGTCATTCAAGAGCACGGCCACCGGGGCATCTTCGCCGGCCGTGCGGATCGAGTCGAAGGCAAGCTTCATCAGCGTGCTGTAGAGCAAGTTCTTCTCGCAATAGGTCTTGCCGAACTCGCGGCACGGCTCCAGGTTCGAGCCTTCCCACCACTCGTTCCAGGAGAGGTGCAAGAGCGCCTCGCTGTGCCGGGCCAGCGCGCCGACCCGGAATCGGTCGAAATGGAACGGGTCGGGGAGATACGCCGTGCCCGGCACGCGGATGTCCCAGTCGAAGTAGAAATTCTTGAAGTGGTCGAGGAACACCGTGTCGTACTTCTTGGCCACCGCCGCCTGGATGAACCGCTCGGCGTCCTCGGCGTGCGGCTGGTCGAAGATCCCGCCGTAGGAGTGCGGGCCGCCGAAGGTGCGGGCGAAATCGGCGAATCCGAAGCCGGCGAACGGGCCGTAGCCCACGTCGAACGACGCCCGCATGCCCGGAAATCCGAATTCCTGCTTGACCAGCCCGTTGAGCTTCGCCCACTCCCGCTCCCAAAGGACGTACTGATACTCGATCGACGCCGCCCGTTGGTGCCCGGTGGCGTCGAAGGTCATCTCGATCCGGTCGAAATCGCGGAACTCGGTCCCCCACTCGTCGTTCAGCCGGGCAACGTCGCCGTATCGCTCGCGCAGGAACCGGCGGAAGCCCTCGTGGTCGATCGTGGTCTCGGGTCGTCCGTTGCGGGCGTAGACGAGCTGGAGCGGCTCGCCGTCGATCTTGGGCCAGACCTCCGAACCGGCGAAGTCGCGGAGCCACTGGTGCACGTCGCGGCGCTCCGACACGTTGCGCGAAAACTCCTGCATCTCGAAGTTCTCGCCGTCCTGGTAGTACGACATCCAGACGTCGTAGCCCTCCTTGCGGAGCGACTCGGCCGCGCGCATCACCACGGCTTCGCGCATCCGGCCGTCTTCGCCCTTCCAGTCGGGCGCCCAGTAGTCCATGAAGTGGTGGGTCATGCCCCACTCCGAGGCCTGCCAGAGGGAGCGGCGGTTGTCGCGGAACGTTCGGGAGTCGTAGTAGCCGTCGAGCGGCGTGTTGTGGATGCCGCCCATCCAGCTCCCCAGCTCGGCGTCGTAGTCCCACGTGTACCAGTAGAAGAAGACGTCGCCGATCCACGGCCGATCCAGGGCGGCAGCGGGCGCGGCGAGCAACGACAGGAGGAGGACCGTGCCGAGCGTGGACTTCATTGTGTGCGGCTCCTGAGGGGTGTTGATCCTGCTAATCCTCTTTGTTTTCGCTCGGGAAAAAGCCGTGCAGCAAGCTTTCCAGCGTGCCTTCGTAGACGGCTTCGGCCAGGTGCTCGACGCCGTGCTGGTTGCCCCACGAGTAGTAGATAACCACCTTGCCGTCGAACTCGCACAAGTCGACGTCGGAGTTGTTGAGGTTCACGGCCTTTGCGATACGCTCGCGCTGGTCGGCGGTGAGCTTCGGATTGGCGATCCGCTTGTCCTCGGGCGAGAACTGCATCACGGGATTGAGCGGGCTGCTCTCCCACCGGACGAGGTCCTTGGAGCGAACGACGTGCGACTCGTAGGTGGGCCCCGGCCGGGCCTCGAGGTAGATCACGTAGTAGAAGCCGTCCAGGAACTCGATCGCCGGGCAGGCCGAGTATCGGGCCTTGGTATAAGCACACGGTTCCGGAAGCAGCTTCCAGCTCACCAGGTCGGTCGACTCGGCGAAGCGACTGGTGAATCCCGCGCCCACGATCTCCGGCGGCTCGCCGACTTCAAACGCCATCACGTATCGGCCGGGGGCCTTGCAGACCGACGTGTTGTAGATCGCCCAGCCCGGCTGATGCAAGGCGGTGCCGGACGACCACGTCTTCAGGTCCTTCGACCGGAACACGTAGATGGTCTCGGTGCCCCATCCCTTGACGCCATAGACGTAGACGGTATCCCCGTCGACGAACGCGCTCCCCAGATTGTGCCCTGCGGCGAACGAGGGCGTGGGCCGGCCGGTCGCCACGTCGATGAAGCGGAAGTAGGAATCGCCCGTCGTGTTCGGCTGGTACCTGGTGCGGACGTACTCGAAGCGATAGAGCCGGCCGTGGAACACGATGGGAGTGGTCTCCACCAGGTCGCAGTCGATGGTGCCCAGCTTCTCGATGCGGGGCTTTTCGGAACGAGCGGGCCCGGCCGACGCATCGCCCGGCGTCTCGGCCGTCGCACTGCCGCAGACCACCATCAGCAGAAGAATCGCCCAATGTCTGTTTTTCATCGCTCCCTATCTCCTTGCGTGGTTCTCAGCAGCCGGGCCGACGCCCAGTTGGCCATGTCGCTGAAGTAGTTGTCGCCGGCGTCGGTGACCACCAGGCGGAGCCGGCGCACGCCTTCGGTCGATACGTCGATCGTCTCGACGGCCTCGATGCCCCGCATCAAGCCGGTCTCGGCCAGCAGCTTGTCGTCGCCGTACACCTGAAACACGACCGTTCCGCCGGCCTCTGCCCCGCCGACCTGAGCGAAGAAGCGAGCGTACTTGCCGTCCAAGGGATAGACAATCTCCGACGGGGCGTGCGTGCCGATCCCCTTGGCGTGCCGGCGGAGCCCGAGTCGCAGCGGTTGCTCTTGCACGTCCCGATCCAGCCGGGGCAGGCCGTCCTTGTTGGGCGTCCAGCCCGATCGGGCCGACTCCCAGGCCAGGTCGCTCAGATAGACCCAGTCGCCCTCGGGCAGGTCGGACGGGGTCGACTTGCGGGGCGGTGGATCGGGGATCGCCACCACTTGCCGCTCCGCCTCGGTGCCGCGGATCGAAAGCAGGTCGGCCCGGGGCCGCTCGGCGAGCGTGTCGCGGAGCGTCGTCAGGGCGGCCAGGAGCTTCTCGTAGTCCGGGTCGCTTGCGTCGGCGAACACGGTCTCGTCGCACCGCCCCCAACCGCCCGCCGTGCGAGCCAGCGGCGCGGCCAGCAGGCGGCTGTTGGCCACGTCGCGGCGATTCAGGCTCAACCACCACGTGCCGTGACTCCCGTCGCCGCCGCCATGACACTTGGCACAGCGACGGCCGTAGACCTCGTTCATCGCCCCGCGGACCGGGCCGACGAAAATGCTGCGCTTGGGCCCGTAGTAGTGCTCGTAGCGGTCGTAGTAGGCGGCGTTGGCGTCGATCCAGGTGTCCAGGCGCTCGCGGTCCTCGTCGGTCAGCTCGACGTCGTAGTGGCCCGCCGCGAGAATCTCCGTCAGCCGCGACACCTTCGATCCGTAGGTGAGCGGGAACCGCGCGTAGACGTCGTCGGGGTGATCCCACCGGTTCGCGTTGGCCACGGCCAGATAGGGGACCAGCTCCTCGTAGGCGATCGTGAACCGGTCGGTCAGGTCGTCGGTGAGGATGACGCGATTGGCCATCCGGTCGTGCGTGTGGCAGCGGGCACACTTCGCGCTCACGAGCGGCTGCACGTCGCGCAGGTAGCTGAAGACCTGCGTTCCCCAGGGCGGCGGCGCGGGCCGACTCGGCCCGCGGTAGAACGCGCCGGCCGAGCGGACGGGCGGGGCCTGCTTGCGCGACTCGTGGCAGCCGATGCAGCCCCGCCTCTCTCCCGGCTTCAGACAGACGACGCTCCGCATCCGCTGGATCTCCCGCCCGTCCTCGTCCAGGACCTCGAAGTAGACGTTGCGATCGGCCGGCACGACGAAGTGGGCCGACCCGTCCGCCTCGATGGGCACCGTACCGAAGATCCGCTTCACCGTGAAGATCTCGGTCCCCGAGGTGAGGATCACCCCGCCCTCGCGGACCCCTTTGCGCGGCACGTCCTCGAGGATCCGCACGTAGCGGGCCGTGCCGCGCTCGATGCCGGTCAGGCCGACGTACACGTCGGCCAAAAGCAGCGTGGCTTCGGCATCTTGACCGCGATCCACGCTTGGCGTCGTTGCGGCGGGGCGCTCGCACGGTCGCGGGCGCCGGACCAGCGGAACCGGCTCCGCGCAGGATATGTCGGGGTCGCGAACCACGAGGGCCAGGTTGCCGTGCCGGTCGCCCACGTAAAGCGCCCAGCTCCGCTCCAGCCACGGCAGCACGGTCGGCGTGAACGAGCACAGGTAAGTCGTCTCGCCAAGCGGCGCCGGATCGCTGTACCACCCGAAGCGGCTGTCCAGCGCTTTCTCGCCGGTGACCGGCACGTTGGGCGTGAGCACGGTGAGCGGCTCCGGGCCATCGATCCCGCGGCGTACGTCGATCAGCCCGATCGTCCCATGAGTCTGCCCGTGGTGGGCGGTGAATAGGGCCATCACCTTGCGGCTTTCGGGCACGGGCCGCGGGAACATGATCACGTTGGGCCGGATCGTGGCGTTCCCGTAATAGGGAGACATCATCGTCCCGTCCGGATTGATCGTGAACGGGTTGTGCAGGGCGGTGACCGAGCGCTCGTTGTACTCCCAGCGGCTGTAGAGGATGCGGCCGTCGGGGAGCATGGTCGGGTTGAAGTCGTTGAACATGTTGAAGCTGAGCTGCTCGACGTCCGAGCCGTCGCCGTCCATCACGAACAGCGTGGGCGAGTGGCGGTTGCCCCCGCACATCACGTAGTGCTCCGAGCGGTCGGAGGTGAAGCCGATCCGGCCGCCCGGGAGATAAAGCGGCTCGCAGTCGTTCTTGGGGCCGGTCGTGAGCTGGCGGAGCCCGGTGCCGTCGACGCCCGCCTCGTAGATGTGGTAGCTCTGGCTCCCGTCCCACTGGTCGGAGCCGTTGCCGAAGGCGAACAGAAACTTCTCGGCGTCCCAGTGCAAAAACACGTCGCGGTAGACGCCCTCGCCCAGGCCGTCTACGACCGGCGTGACGGCGCCGTGCGGAGAGACCGGCGAGAGGCGATAGACCCCGCCGCCCGGCCGGTTGAAGAGATGATGGGCGTCCATGAACGGCTGCTCGGAGAAGTACGGCTTGCGCTTGACGAACACCAGCGCGTCGAAGTCGATCCGCCGGAGCAACAGATCGTCGCGGAGCCGGCTTGCCTCCTCGAACAGGTCTCGCCAGGCCCCTGCCGTTTCGCTCGATTGTAGGGTGCGTGAAACGCACCGTTTCTCCGGCTGGCGAAACGATTGGTGCGTTGCACGCACCCTACGAAATCTGGCGGCGGCCGCTTTGTCCGGCGCGTCGCCGAGGATCTGCTCGATGCTCGCAAGCACCGACTCGACGTCTTCCACGTGCGTCAACAGCGGGAGCCAATAGGACTCGTCTCGGTCGGCGATCGCGAGGATCAGCAATCCGCCGCCTTGGTCGTCGAGAGGAACGGAGAAGGTCACGCGCCGCGTCGCCCCGGGCGCAAGCTCGATCGCCTGCTGCCCGCACGCGCGCGTTCCCTCCGGCAGATGAAGGTGCAGCGTCGCCGTGAGCGCAAGCGGCTCTTGCGTCGCGTTGGAGAAGGTCACCGCCAGCTCATTGCCGCCGCGTCGAAGATCCAACGGCGCGTCGATTCCGAGCGCGAACCGGGCCGGCTTTGCCTGGAAGGTCGTCAGCCGGTCGAAGCGTCGCTCGTACCGGTGATACCACTGGTCCTTTCCGCCGCCACCCGGGTGCTTGTAGCCGAGGACCGTCTCGCCGGGAGCGACCGTTTGCGGCTGCGACGGCGAGTCGCTTGCACCGCGATCGATTTTCACCTTGCCGTCGACCATCGAGACGCGGACCCGCAGCGACCGGTCCTCCGCCGGAAGCAGCGTGCGGGGGATCGGATTGGGCCACGCGACGGCTTCCCCGCCAGCCGGCACGGGCAGCACCGGCGTCCGTTGCGGCTCCGGCGTGGCCTCCTCCCAACGGGCCAGCACGGCTTCCCAATCCCGGATCGCGGCGAGCGACTCGCGAAAATACCAGTCCTCGCGGACCATGTCGCCAGCGCGGCCCGCGCACCAGCCCGGCAAAGGCACCGTGAGCACCAGCAAGACCGCGAGCACCATCCGGCCTGAGAGCCGACTCATCGCTGACTCCTGGAACGCGGCGGGCATCTGGAACGTTACCGGCGCCCGCGTTGGGACTCAGAGGCGTTGCGACGCATAAGCGTCGTAACGAGGTTGACAGTGACGTAACGAGGTTGATAGTGGCGTAACGAGGTTGATAGTGGCGTAACGAGGTTGACAGTGGCGTAAGGAAGCACGTTGCGTGCTTCACGATAGCCGGCCTTGCCGGGCGCAGGAACCCCTCAGGCGGGGGTGGCGCCGAGACGGTCGGCTCCGGCGGATCTCGTGGTATACTGGTGGCCTTCGATGGGAGCCTGGGTGGCACCAAGATCTTCCAACACGAAGGGACCTGCACCATGAGCCGGGAGTTGACGATCGCGAAGCTGGCCGTTTTCGCAGCCTGGGTGACGTTGGGTCTGGATGGAGGAAACTCGATGTGCGCCGATAGGCCGCAAAGTCAACCGGGAATCGTCACGGCGGAGTTCATCTACGATGAAGCGCCGTTCGCCGAGTGCCATGCCTCGACGATCGCCGAGTCGAGCGGAGGGCTCGTGGCGGCGTGGTTCGGGGGCACGCGGGAGGGCAAGTCCGACGTCGGCATCTGGGTCGCCCGGCGGGAAGGCCCGAAGTGGACCGAGCCGGTCGAAGTGGCCGACGGCGTCTCGCCCGACGGCAAGCGCTACCCCTGCTGGAACCCCGTCTTGTTCCAGCCGAAGGCCGGCCCGTTGGTGCTTTTCTACAAGGTGGGCCCCAGCCCGAGCGCGTGGTGGGGGATGAGGAAGACGTCCGACGACGGCGGGCGCACCTGGTCCGAGGCCCGGCGCCTGCCCGACGGAATTGCCGGCCCGATCAAAAACAAGCCGGTGATGCTCGCCGACGGGACGCTCCTGTGCGGATCGAGCACGGAGGACGCGGGCTGGCGCGTACACATCGAGCGGACCGAGGACCTCGGCAAGACGTGGACCAGCACGGAGCCGCTCCACGACGGCAAGACGATCGGGGCGATTCAGCCAACCATCCTCGTGCACAGGGACAAGCTCCAGATCCTCTGCCGCAGCCGGCAGGGCAAGATCGCCGAGGCGTGGTCGACCGACGGCGGACGCACCTGGGGCGAGATGACGCTGACCGAGCTACCCAACCCCAACTCGGGGATCGACGCCGTCACGCTCGACGGCGGCCGGCACCTCTTGGTCTACAACCCCACCAGCCCTCCGCCGGGCAAGTGGGGCGGCCCGCGCTCGCCCTTGAGCGTGGCCGTCTCCGACGACGGCAAGCAGTGGAAGGCGGCGCTGGTGCTCGAAGATCAGCCGGGCGAGTATTCCTACCCCGCCGTGATCCAAACGTCCGACGGCCTCGTCCACGTCACCTATACCTGGAAACGCGATAAGGTGAAGCACGTGGTGATCGATCCGGGCAAGCTGGTGCTCAAGGAGATCGCCAACACGGAATGACGCGCGCGACTTCTTGCCCCCGCCAGTCTCATCGTTCCGACGCTTCGCGTCGGAACGGACTTCGGGGACGCTTCGCGTCCTGGTCTGCGACGCAAAGCGTCGCGGCAATCGCGTTCCCACGGAAGCGCGGTAACGAAAGGTGGTCAATCGCAAAGCCAACGCAACAAGACCCTTCAGGGAGTCGTTGAATTGCACGAGCTACCGCTGGCGGACGTCGTGGTGCTGTTGATTTACCTCGGCGGAGTCGTCGGGTTCGGCTGCTGGTTCGTCCGCTACAGCCGCAACGCCGAGGGCTTCATGGCGGCCGGACGATCCATGCCGGGCTGGGCCGTGGGGCTTTCGATTTTCGGCACGTACGTCAGCAGCATCAGCTTCCTGGCGCTGCCGGGGAAGGCGTACGCCGCCAATTGGAATGCGTTCGTGTTCAGCCTGTCACTTCCGGTGGCCGCGGTGATCGCCGTGCGCTACTTCGTGCCGTTCTACCGCCGCTCCGGCGAGATTTCGGCGTACCACCATCTGGAGCACCGCTTCGGCGCCTGGGCCCGACTGTACGCGGTGATCTGCTATCTGCTCACGCAACTGGCCCGGATGGGCACGATCATGTACCTGGTCGCGTTGGCCCTGGCCCCGCTCACCGGTTGGGAGGTCTGGCTGATTGTCTTGATTACCGGCGCCCTGGTGACCCTGTATACGCTCCTGGGCGGGATCGAGGCGGTGATCTGGACCGACGTCGTGCAGAGCGTCGTGCTGACCGCCGGGGCGCTGGTGTGCGTCGGAGTGCTCCTTGTCGGCATGCCCGAAGGCCCCGGACAGATCTTCCGGATCGCCGGCGAGCACCACAAGCTCAGCCTGGGGAGCTTCGGGTCGAGCGTATCGGAGTCGACTTTCTGGGTCGTGCTCGTCTACGGCCTGGTGATCAACCTCCAGAACTTCGGCATCGACCAGAGCTACGTGCAGCGCTACATCGCGGCCAAAGACGACCGCGCGGCGGCGGGGAGCGTCTGGCTGGGGGCCCTTCTCTACTTGCCCGTCTCGGCGATGTTCTTCTTCATCGGCACGGCGCTGTTTGCGTTCTACACGGCGCAGCCGGACCTGCTCCCCGCCTCAGTCGACGCGGCCGCCAAGCCGGACTCCGTGTTTCCCCACTTCATCGTTTCGCAGCTCCCCACGGGGATGACCGGCCTGTTGGTGGCGGCCATCTTCGCGGCGGCGATGAGCAGCGTCGACTCCTCGCTCAATTGCTCGGCGACCTTGTTCCTCCAAGACGTCTACAAGCGGTACGTCCGCCGCGGCCGGGAGGTGACGGATCGCGAATCGATGCGCGTGCTCTACTTGACGACGGTCATCTGGGGCGCCCTCGGCACGGGCACCGCGCTGGCCATGATGCAGGTCAAAAGCGCCCTCGACGCCTGGTGGCAATTGTCCGGGATCTTCAGCGGCGGCATGCTCGGCTTGTTCCTTTTGGGTAGAATTTCCCGTCGGGCGAAGAACCCGGCCGCGGTGACGTCCGTGATCTGTGGCGTCCTGGTCATCCTCTGGATGACGCTCTCCCTGTCGCCGCGGTGGCCCGAGTCGCTCCAGCGCCTCCGCAGCCCGATGCACAGCTTCATGATCATCGTCGTCGGCACGCTCGTGATCCTGCTCGTGGGCCTGCTGGTCAGCCGCTTCCGAGGCCGTCCACTTTCCCGGACGCCCGGCGTGCGGTAATGTATACTCAAGGGGATCTATTCGGCGAGTATCAGCAGCGGATCGCGCCGGATCGCCGCGCGGTATCAGGCAAGCATTAACGATCAGGCAAAACCATGACGAACAAGGCGAGTTTGCCGCGGCCGCTGCGAGGTATCGTGCCGCCGATGGTTACGCCGCTCGCCGAGCGTGACGCGCTCGACGTGCCGGGCCTCGAGCGTCTCGTCGAGCACATCCTCGCCGCCGGGCCGGCCGGGCTCTTCATCCTCGGGACGACCGGAGAGGGACCGAGCCTCAGCTACCGGCTGCGGCACGAGCTGATCGATCGAGTGGCCGAGCAGGTGGCCGGACGCGTGCCCCTGTTGGTGGGAATTACCGATACCGCGTCGGTCGAAGCGGTCGAGGTTGCCGATTACGCGGCGGACGCGGGCGCCCAGGCGGTCGTCCTGGCGCCGCCTCCGTACTTCCGCGTCGGGCAGGACGATCTGGTCGAGTACGTCCGGCACATGGCGGCCGAGCTGCCGCTACCGGTCTTCCTCTACAACATGCCGAGCTGCACGAAGCTGGCGTTCGAGCCGGAGACGGTCCGCCGGCTGATGGAGGTTCCCAACGTCGTCGGCCTCAAGGACAGCTCGGGCGACATGATCTATTTCCACCGCATTCGAGAGCTGGTGGCGGAGCGTCCCGACTTCTCGCTCTTGCTCGGGCCGGAGGAGCTACTGGCCGAAGCCGTGCTGCTCGGGGCCCATGGCGGCGTCAGCGGCGGGGCCAATCTCTGCCCGCAGTTGTACGTCGACCTGTATCGAGCCGCCGCCGCCGGCCAGGTGGATCGCGCAGCGGGGCTGCACGCCAAGGTGATTCGGATTTCCGAGTCCATCTACACGGTCGACCCGCACGGCTCGGGCGTGATCAAGGGGCTCAAGTGCGCCCTCTCGTGCCTGGGTATTTGCAGCGACCTGCCCGCCGAGCCGCTTCAACCGTTCGCAGACGCCCAGCGCAAGTTGATCGTCGAGCGCCTGGAGGAGCTGCGTCTTCCGGTGGAAGTGGGCGACCGCCCATGCTGATCGGCAACCGCGCACGCGTTGTGTCGCGGTCTCCCAGCCGGGTTGTGTCGCATAAGTGTGCGTGCAAGCACGCAGCCTACGGCTCGGGCGGTGCCGGGGTCTCGAGCCATGCCAGGTTGAAGGCGTAGTGCTGCTTGCTGGTGATGAGTTGGATCACCCCGTCGGGCGTCTGGCAGACCGACAGGTACCCCCGCGGCTCGGCGGTGCTGGCGCTCATCGTATAGCGGCCCGTGTTTCCGCCGCCGTCGACCTCCCGCGCCGGCCCGTCGTCGGTGATCAGGCGGCGAACGGACCACGTCCGGCCCTCGTCGGACGAGAGCGCGGCAAACAGCCCCGAAACGGGCCTCTCCATGCCGGAGGCGTCGGTGATCGTGATCTGCTTGGCAAACGATGCGAAGAAGATCGGGCCTTCGCGAAGACGGAGGATGGCCAGGCGCTGCCCGCCGCCGATGGGTGGGAACGGGCTCGGGCGGTACGTCCACGTCTTGCCCAGGTCGGACGAGATGCTCGTCGGCATGTGCCCGTCCATGGTGTCGCCGCGCCCGAAGGCCATCAGCCGGCCGTCGTCGAGTTGGACGATGCCCGCGTGGATCCCGGCGATCCATGCCCCGGGCCCGCCGCCTTGGAAATCGGGCTGCGGTTGGCCTTCGCCGGGGTCGGACCAGGTCTTGCCACCGTCGGGGCTCAGCAGCACGGCCGTCCCGCCACTCCCGCCGGTGACCGCGTCGCACGGCACGACGATCACGCCTTCCCGGGTGCGGAATACGGACTCCACCGGCATATGGTGCAGTCCGTGCTCGGGCATGATCAGCCGGGCCTCCGACCACGTGGCCCCGCTGTCGGTCGAGGTCCGCATCACGGTGGCTAGGCTGCCCCAGGTGGCGGCGGCCGAGAGCCCGTTGAAGTGATAGATCGTGCCCTGGCCGTCGAACCACAGGGCCGAGGCGTGGTCGTTCCGATCCGGGGTGTCCCAAAACGGCGAGGCCGGCTCCCATTCCTCTTGGCCGTATCGCAACCGGCTGGCCACGATCCCCAGCTCCCGACCCGGCTCGCGAAGGCAGGCGTACCAGATCGCCAGCAGGTCGCCGTTGGGGCACTCGGCCAGCGCCGGGCAGTGGTTGTGCTTGGAGAACAAGGGGCCGTTGGAATCGGGCGGAGTCTTCACGTATTGGCGAGGGCCTTGGAAGTAGGGCTCGGTCGGATCGGGGCCCTGGGCGAGATCGGGCGGCACGTCCTCGCGCACGTCCCGACGGTTGAGCGGCGGAGCCGGCGCCGGGAGCGGCTCCGTCTCGGGCATCGGGCCGAGCACCACGCGGAACCCGATCAGCCAGCTCTTGTCGTCTGGGAGCGTGCCCAGCCGGTTGGACGATCGCAGGTAGCGGAGCTCGGTCGAGTGGCTCCCGCCCCGCGTGACGCGGAAGTCGCCCTCGGCGCGCCCCACCGGGTCGGTCTGATCGCCTTCGACGTACGGCCCGTACCAGTCGCCGCACCACTCCTCGGCGTTGCCGTGCATGTCGTGGAGGCCCCAGGGGTTGGGCGGGGTCTGGCCGACGGTGAGCTTGACCGGCGTGTCTTTGCCGCGATCGGAGCCCGGGAGCCAGCTTTCGGTGACGTTCTTGTGAAACGCGTCGGGCAGAGAGTCGCCGGTGTGGTAATCGCCCGTCGTGCCCGCTCGACACGCGTACTCCCATTCGGCCTCCGTCGGCAGACGATAGGGCAGGCCCTCCTTCTCCGAAAGCCAACGGCAGAACCGCGCGGCGTCGTGCCAGCTTACGAACACGACGGCCTCGTCGTCCTCCCGGGAGAAGCCGAGCTTGCCGCGGAGCTTGCGATGCTCGGGATCGAACGCCTCGTACTGGGCGTTGGTCACCTCGCACGTGCCCATGGAGAACGGCCGGGTGATCGTGACCTGGTGCACGGGTCGCTCGTCGAAGTCGCCGCCCTCGGCGGTTCCCATCCGGAACGTGCCGGGCTCGATGCGGGCGAGTCGCATTTCGAGCGAGTTGACGTGCGACGGGCCGTCGGGCATCTCCGCCGACCAGGCGATTCGGGCGACGCACGCGACGAACAGTGCCGGCAGAATCAGACGCCTCATGGAATCGCTCCTCCGGTTCAAGCTTGCACGGGGGTTGCCCACGGTCGTCAAAGCTTCGCCATTGTACCTCGAATCACGCCGGCCGAGCACCCTTGCGTGTTCTGCCGGTTCGCACTATGTTTCGAGGGAGGGAAGGACTCGCAAGCCCGGAGGTTTCCCGTGACCAGACGCACCCGCCCCGTCGCGATCGGTCGTCGGCCGTCTGCTGCGGTCGCCGTTTCCTGGCTCCTCCTGGCCGCAGGCGCCGGCGGGGCCTTGGCCGCCGACTGGCCCTGCTGGCGAGGGCCGTACCGCGACGGCATCTGCCGGGAGATCGGCCTGTTGAAGGAGTGGCCGGAGGAGGGGCCCAGGCTGTTGTGGAAGTGCCGCGAGCTGGGCGACGGGTTCAGCGGGCCGGCGATCGTGGGCAACATGCTCTACACCATGGGCCAGCGCAACGGCGCCGAATGGGTCATCGCCGTCGACTGCGCGCACGGAGGCCAGGTCATCTGGGCCACGCCGATCGGCCCGATCCGCCATTCCGGCGGCGGCCAGCCGGGCCCCCGCTCCACGCCCGCCGTCTATCGCGGCAAGGTCTACGCCCTGGGCATGAATGGCGACCTGGTCTGCCTCGACGCGATGTCGGGGGCAGGCGACTGGCGATGCAATCTCGTCTTCGAGTTCGGCGGAAGGGTCCCCAAGTACGGCTACTCGGAGTCGGTTCTGATCGACGGGCGGTGGGTCGTGTGCACGCCGGGCGGCCCGCAGTGCTCGATGCTCGCCCTCTGGCGCCTCAACGGCGAGAAGGTCTGGGCGTGTCCGGCGGGCGACGGGGCCGCCTACTCGTCGATCATCAAGGTCTCGATCGGCGGCGTGCACCAGTACGTTCAGTTCACCGACACCGGCGTGATCGGCGTCCAAGTGCGGGGCGGTAAGCTGCTGTGGCGCTATGAGAAGCCATCCAACGAAACCGCCAATTGCCCCACGCCCCTCTGGAACCTGCACCAGACGATCTTTGCCGCCAGCGGGTATGGAGTGGGAGGCGGGATGGTCTGGCCGAAACTGACGCCCCAGGGCGAGTTCAAGCCCGAGGAAGTCTATTTCACCGACAAGATGCAAAATCACCACGGGGGCATGATCGCCTGGGACTGGCACGTCTACGGGTGCAGCAACCCGAGCGACTTGACCTGCATGGACTGGAAGACCGGCGAGGTGAAATGGACCGACCGAAGCTCGGGCAAGTGCTCCCTGCTCTTCGCCGACGGGATGCTCATCGCCCGAAGCGAAAAGGGCCTGGTCAGTCTCGTCGAAGCCACGCCGGAAGGCTTTCGGCTCAAGGGCCGGTTCACCCAGCCCGAGCGCACCCGTAGATCCACCTGGACCCATCCGGTGATCTCCGGCGGCCGGCTCTTCCTCCGCGATCAGCACCTGCTTCTCTGCTACGACCTGCGAGAGGGCTCGTTGGAGGAGAAGCCGAAGGAGGACGAGAAAGAGCGGAAACGCAGACCAAGCCGGCGCACGCGCGAGGAGTAATGGGGCGAAGTGACCCACATCGTTCAGGCCACATATTGATTCCACATCGTTACGACGCTTGAACCCACATCGTTACGACGCTTCGCGTCGTAACGGGCTGTCGGACGCTTTGCGTCCCGACGTCGCCGCAGGCAGTCGACTCGCGAGCAATCGCCGCTGCCGGGGACGCGAAGCGTCCCACCCGTGCGTTCCCACGCAAAGCATGGGAACGATGGAACAACGGTCGGACCCCATCCTCACCGAGCCGGCGGCCCGGCGTCGCCCGCGGGGACGAGCTGAAGGGCGTCGACCACCACGTATCCGTCGGTGCCGTCGTTGGTGATCTCGACGCGAACCGTTTCGCCCGCTTCGAGCTCGAACGTGCCCAGCGGCAGGAACAGCCCGTCGAGCGGCGGCGTGACGCGCTGGTTCACACGCACGGTTCGCGAGCCGCGCGACGTGTGGATCGCCACCGGCGCGTTGGTGGTCCGGTTGTCAAACGCCGAGTAAGCGATCCGCAGCTCGTAGGTTCCGGCCTCCGGCGGCCTCAGCGTGAACCGCATCGACTTGGCCCCTTTGTCGGCGTCGCCGTCGTGCGCGTAGCCTTCGCCGACGAACGATTTGGAATAGTCGGAATGCACCCATCGTCCCGTGGTCTCGGCCTGCGTGTCGTCGAGCACGATTCCGGCGAGCTTCCGCGGATCGACGCCCGTCACCCAGAGAACACCGTCGTCCCACGGCAAATCGGGCCGGGCATCGGGCAGTTGCATGTTCTCGGCCGCGCGCCGGGCGATCTCGACGATCCGCTCGGGCTCGTCGTACACGCGGATCTCGCAGACGCCCGGCTCACCGCGCTCGGAGTCGAGCAGCACCACGCGCAGCCTCGACGTGGTCACGCGGTCGAGTCCCAGCACGTGCCGGCGGTACCTGCCGGTGGCCAGCTCGGCCAAGGTCTTCCACGCGTCGACGTGCCACGCCTGGACCGCGAACCGGTCCGGGGCGTGGTTCCTGGTCAGGAACGTGACGTGCACGACGTTGAACGTCTGCGCCCGACCCCACGCCAGCTCGACCCACTGCGGCATGGCCCGCCCGGGGTCCGGCCTCCAGGCGTTCGTTCTCTCGGCGGCGGCCCGGGCGTAGCCGTTGATGACGTTCTCGGCGGTCATCCCCTCGCCGTCGATGGTTCGCTCGCTGGAAGCCGTGACCGTTGCCCCTCGGGCCAGGTCGCGCGGATCGCGGTTGGGCAGCTCGAACATGTGCGCGCCCTCCTTGAGGAGCTGCTGCTGAAGCTCCTCGACGCGATCCTGGTAGATGCCGCGCGGCGTGGTCTGGTGCTCGACGCACATCGCCGCCGCCGTGCCCGAGGCGTGACCGATCACGGCGCAAGTGAGCATCACCCGGGTGTCGGACAGCGCCATGTGACTGGCCGAGACGTCGCGGCCGGCCATGAGCAGGTTGTCGACGTTCTTCGAGTACAGGCTGCGGTAGGGTATCGAGTAGCGTTGGCCGATACGGCACTCTTCCATAGGAATGCGCATCGTGTGGCCCTGGCGGAAGAAGCCCTCCGGATGATGGTCGTCGATGGACCAGGCGCCGTAGGCGACGCGGTCGGGAAACAGGGTCTGGTGGATGATGTCGTTTGCGCTGAGCACGTAATCGCCGATGAGTCGGCGGCTTTCCCGCTTGCCCGCTACGTGCCCCACCCACACCAGCTTGTGGTTGGCCGCCTTCTCCCGATGCTCGTCGCAGTGATTCTTGACGTGGTCCCAGATGCCGTAGATGAGCCGCAAAAGATCGTCGCGGATCTCTTCCGCGTCGAGGTAGGTATCCCGGGTGCCGCCCAGCTCGATCTTCCACTGCCAGCCTATCTCTCGGCTCAGGAGAGGATGGCGCCCGGGAGTGAAGCTGTCGCAGCCGGAGAACTTCATGGCCCACTCGGGCGCTTCAAACGGCTGCGGCGAATCGGCCGGCTGGCTCACGTATTTGAGCGAGTTGCCCATGGTCTGCTTGTCGCCGACCTCGGGCGCCAGCGACTCGCCGTACGTCGAGCGCCCTTCGCGACCGTGCCGATACTCCGCGCCGGCGGCCACGCCGATCACTCCGTCGCCGGTGCAGTCGATGAACACGCGCCCGGCGAACCGCATCCGCTGACCACCGCGGACGTCCACGGCGAGCACCGCGGCGATGGTCTCGTCCGATTTCATCTCGACGCCGGTGGCGTGCGTGTTCAGGCAGAGGTCCAGGTTCGGCTCGGCGGCAACCAGACGGTGCAGTCGCCCGGAATAGACTTTCGCCTCCTCGGTTTTCTGATTGCCCTCGGTTCGGACCTCCTCGATCAGGCCGGTCTCGCGGGGGTCGAGCGGATCTTGCTTGCCACCGGGCCAGACGCCCACCGGCGGGACGAGGATCTCCACGCTGGCGTTGCCGCCGAGCACGGGCCGGTTCTGGATCAGCACGGTTCGGGCGCCCATCCGGGCGCAAGAGACGGCCGCCATGCATCCGGCCAGCCCACCCCCGACCACGACCACGTCGTGCTCGCCCATGTCTCGGACTTCTCGGCTGACCCCGCCGTGGCGCCGGCGCAGCTCGGCGATCGCCTCTCCGTCGGCAGGGGGCGTCCAGTCCAAGTCGTCGGCAAGCACGACGACGTCGCATCGGCCGTAGTAGCCCGTCAGATCGTGGAGCCGTAGCTCGATCTTGCCGGCAAGCTCGTGCACGCCGCCTTGCTGCCAGCGCCAGCCGGGCTCGCCGCTCTCGCCGAACGTGGGCTCGGCCGGCCGGCCGTCGACGCGGACCTGGAAACGGCCCGGGTGATGCTCCGGGGCCCAGTCCTTGGTACGAGCCCAAAGGCGGTACTTGCCCGGCTCGGGCACGGCGACGGTGTTCACCGCGTCTTCGACCGGCGTGCCCAGCCCGACCGCCAACAGATACGGCGAGCCTACCGTATCGATGAACTGGCTGTCGTTCGTCCATCCGCCGTAGTCGTCGAACCGCTCGGTCTCCAGCCAGAGCACGTTGGCCGACTGGACGGAGCCGGTCAGGCCGATCGAAACCACCAGTGCGCCGATAATCGTGAGCGTTCGCATGGGGCACCTCTTCTTCTATCGCACAGGAATTGCGCGCATCGTGCATCGTTCCCACGCTTTGCGTGGGAACGCACTACCGCGACGCTTCGCGTCGCAAACCATTCCCTCGTTCCCAGGCTCTGCCTGGGAACGCCCTATCGGCAGGCTCCGCCTGCCCCCCGTCGGGTTGCGGAACTGGACTCGCCATGTCCCGGGCGAGGCGGAGCCTCCCGTTGTGGTGTTCCCAGGCGGAGCCTGGGAACAAGGGGAAAAGCGCCCCCTAGCCCTCCTCCACCCGATCCACCACGACCACCCGCACGTCGCAGACGTTCGTGTGCGTCGGGCCGGTCTTGATTAGGGCGTCGAGCGGGTCGAAGAACCGGTAGGCGTCGTTGCGCGCGAGGTAGTCGGCGGGGTCCAGGCCCTGTTGCCGGGCGGCGGAGAGGACGGTGGCATCGAGCAGCGCCCCGGCGGCGTCGGTGGGACCGTCTTCGCCGTCGGTGCCGCCGGCCAGGAGCACAATGCCCGCCGCGCCGTCGTCGGCCAACTGCTCCAGGGCGGCCAGGGCCAACTGCTGGTTGCGCCCGCCCAGGCCGCGCTTCGCCGCGTCGATCAGCGTGACGACGGGCTCGCCGCCGCTCACCAGGCAATCGGGGCCGGGCCCGTCGCGCATCTTCCGGGCCATCCCGGCCAGGTGACGCCCGATCTGGTCGGCCGCCCCCTCCGACCGCTCGGCGCTCACCATCGACGGCGAATACCCCAGCCGCTCGGCCTCGCGGCCGGCCGCGTCGACCGCCGTGGCGTTGTTGCCGATGATGTGATTGGTCACCCGGCACGTGGGCCTCGGCGGCTCGGCGGCCCGCTTGGCCCGGAGATACTCGAACACGGCGGGCGAGATTCCGGCCGCTCGGGCGTCGAAGCGATCGAGCACTTCCAAGGCGAGCTGCGGCGTGGACGAGTCCTCGACGGTCGGCCCCGAGGCGATCACGTCGAGCGGGTCGCCCAGCACGTCGGAGATGATCAGCGACACCAGCCGCCCGGCCCGACACGCCCGCGCCAGCCCGCCCCCCTTGATCCGGCTGAGCTGCTTGCGGACCGCGTTGAGCTGTTCGATGTTGGCCCCGGCGCCGCTCAAGTGGCGGGTGACGGCCAGCTTGTCGTCCAGGGTGATCGCGTCCACCGGCGCCGGCATCAAGGCCGAGCCGCCCCCGGAGATCAGGCAGAGGCACAGGTCGCCGGATGCGAGCGATTCGACCAGGCGGAGGATCTCCGCCGAGCCCTCAGCCCCGGCGGGAGTTGGCTCATTCACCCCCGGCGGCCGGGCGCCGTGCAGACGGATGCGGCTCGACGGCCGCACGCAGTCTTCCGGCACGTTCACCCAGCCGGCGAGCTGCTTCTCGTCGGCCAGCTCGGGCCCGATCACCTCCTCGACGGCCGCGGCCATGCCCGCGCCCGCCTTGCCCGCGCCCACGACCACGATCCGCCCGACGGCATCGAGCGAAAGCGACTCGTCGGCGACGACCAGCGTCCGGCCTTCCACGCGGAAGGCGTCACGCACCAGCCGTTCGGAGCGGACCGCATCGACGCCGGCCTGCCAGATCCGCAAAGCATCGCGTCGGAGTTGTTCGGGAGCGCGTCGCATGGCTTCGGTCTGCTCGATTCTCAGTTTGCCGTCCGGGATTTGCCGTTCGCATCTCAATGCCGCGGCTTGACGCGGAGCACGTCGAGCCACTTGGTTTCGTGCTCGCAGATGAACTGGCCCAGGCTGTTGGGATGCTGGCTCCGCATCACCAGTCCGGCCATCACCGGCTGGCCCTGCACCTTGGCCATCCCCGCCGCCGAGCACCACGGGCTGCCCTTGCCGCCGTCGCCGGGGAGCTTGGCGTGGCGGAAGAACGAATGGGCGAAGCCGGTCGAGCTGAGTTGCTCCGGCCAGCATCGCACCAGCGTGTCGTGCTCGGCCACGACCTGGGCCAGTCCGGGCACGATCGCCTCGAACACGCCGCCAAGCTGCTCCGGCGGAGGTAGCTTCCGGGCGCGTCCGGCCGGGGCCACGACGATGGCGGCCAGACGCACGGGCACGTTGTAGTGCTCCAACACGGGCGCCTCGGGCGGAGGGCCCCACGTGCCCAGCGACGCGACGTCGATCGTCAAGTCCGGCTCCACCAGCGGGAGCCTGCCCCGACGTCGCTGGAGAAGCTTCCACACGACGTACAAGAGGACCGCCGCAACGACAAGCACGATCGCGTACCGGAGCAGGTCCCCGGGTATCGTCCCCACGGTATCCTTGAGACGGTCGATGACTTCGCCCGGCTGCAACGGCTCGGCGTCGCCTTCCATATATTTACACCCGTGTTTAGACCTCTCAAGCTGCGGCCGCCATCCACTCGCTCCTGGGCTCCGGTTTGGGAACCAAAGGGACAACTGGGCTCCCAACCCGAATCTCGAGAGCCAGCGGAGACCGGCACGACCGCCGATCTTGCCCACGCGAGCACGTCTCACGCGGCGTGCCGAGCCGCGAACTCTCACCCTACGAGCCGGCTACTTCTTCGGCGAATCGCCGCAATTCCTCCTCCGTCGGAAGCGATGGCTGGGCGCCCATCCGGGTTACGGAGAGTGCCCCCCCGAGGTTCGCCTGGCGCACCGCTTCCTCCAACGAGAGCCCCTTGGCCAGGGCCGAGGCCAGGCCGCCGTTGAAGGCGTCGCCCGCCGCGGTGCTGTCGCGAGCCTCGACCTGGTATCCGGGGATCAGGGTCGCCCCCTCCGGGCCGGCCACCAGCGCCCCTTGGGACCCGAGCGTGACGATCACGTGACGCGCCCCGCTTTGGAGGAGCTTCGCGGCAGCCTCTCGGGCAGATGCTTCGTCCTGCACGGGGAGGCCGGTCAGCCGCTCCGCCTCCGATTCGTTGGGCGTCAGGTAGGTCACCCGCTCGAGCAGCGACCGGTCCAACGGCGCGGCGGGCGCGGGATCGAGGATCACGGGCACGCCCGCGTCGGCGGCCAGTTGGGCCGTGAACCGGACGGTATCCATGGGCGTTTCGAGCTGGAGCATGACGGCGTCGGCGGCGCGGATCCGCTCGGCCGCGCGCTCGACGTCCTGGGGCGTCAGGGCATGGTTGGCGCCCGAGGCCACGGCGATGAGGTTTTCGCCCTGCTGGTCGACCATGATCAGGGCGACGCCCGTGTGCCGCTGGGGATCTCGGAGGATCCAATCGGTGACGATGCCCTCTTTCTGGTAGCCCTCGACGGCCTGGTCGCCGAACATGTCCTGCCCGATCCTGGCCACGAAGGTGACTTCGGCGCCCAGCCGGGCGGCGGCCACGGCCTGGTTGGCCCCCTTGCCCCCGGCGGCCATGACGAACTGGCCCCCAGTGACGGTTTCACCGGGCACGGGAATCCGCTCCGCCTTGACGACCATGTCGGTGTTGCTCGAGCCGACGACCACGATGCGAGGGCGCTTCATGGCAAACGTTCTCCGTCGATTTGCGCGATATGCTTCCGGTTTGCGATCTATGCCCCTGACCAGATGATCAACGCCAAGCCGAGGACGTAACCGCCGAACATCAGCCAGAGCAGCCGATTGGTGCCCGGGGGCGCCTCACGGAACTCTCGCCAGATAAGAACACCCCAAAAGGCCGCGACCATGGTTGCTCCCTGGCCCAACCCGTAGGAGATGGCAGGCCCGGCCACGCCGAAGGCGATGATACTGAACGTCATCCCGACCGCCCAGATCATCCCGCCGACGATGCCCCAAAGGTGGTCGCGAAACGTTCCTCGGCAGTAGTCGGGCACCGGCGCCGGCTCCTGGGTGGCCCACTTGATCATGTTGGCCATATTGAAAACGACCTGGCTGGCCAGGATTCCCAAGGAGAAGAGGACCATCGCCGTGTAAGGGCTCAGCTTTCCCGCGGGTAGGTTGATGAAGTGCTTCGGCTCGGGGTCGGGCATTGCCGCGGCGACGAACCGGTAGAAGAAGCCCATCAACACGCCGCACAAGAACGCCAGGATCAGTCCCCTGAACGCCCCGCCCTTGCCCTGGCCGGGCAGTCTGCGGTACGCCAACGCATCGAGGATGATCGCTACCGCGATCAGGCCGACGCCGGCAAACAGCAAGATCGGGTTGCCCTTCGGTTCCGCCCAATAGTTGATCAACACGCCCAGCACGAGCGCCATTCCGATTCCGACGGGAAAGGCGACGGACATCCCGGCCACCGCGATCGCCGCCACCAGCAGGATATTGGCCGCGTTGAAGACCGCCCCCCCCACAAACGCCGAGCCGACGTTTGCCGGGTCGGCTTGTCTGAGATCCTGCCAGAAGCCGCGTCCGCCTTCCCCAAAGCTCCCCAGGGTGAAAGCGAAGATCAGGGCCATTAGGAGCACGCCGAACACGTAATCCCAGTAGAACAGCTCGAACCGCCAGGTCTTTCCCGCCAGCTTCTGCGTGTTCGCCCACGATCCCCAGCAGAGCATCGTGATCACGCAGAAGACCACCGCCACCGCGTAGCTTTCCAGGATGAACATTTGATCGGCCCTCGTCTGTCTCAGCCTCGCCCCCCACGGCCGCCGTCGGCCGCCAGATCCACCGGACGGCCGTCAATGTAGTGGCGGCCGGCCGCACTGTCAATCATGCGGGTTTCGCCCGCCAAACCGAGGCGCCTCAACGGGTTTGGGAGGGCATCCATGTTGACGATGCGCACCGCCCGCGCGATGGCCGCTTCGAGTCGGCGCGTTGGGCCGGGCGGAAGATAATGGCGGATTGGTAGACGAAAACCGCGGCCGTATTCGTCATCATGATAGGGAAGGGGCCGAGAACGTGGCTAGGATGAGCGCAGGATACCGCCGACCAGAGGGCCGCCTGTGATGCAAGTTGAGCCCGAATCGCCCCCCTCGGCCGGCGCGTGGGACGGCCCCTGGCCGCAGTCTCGCGATGAGTTCGCCGGGCTGGTCGATGCCTACCTCGATCGGCTGGTTCGCTATGCCTTCCGGCGATTGGGCAACATCGAGGACGCGGAGGACGTGGTCCAGGAGGTCTTGGTCCGCGCGTTTGCCGACCGGACGAAACGGAGGAAGACCTCGGCGGTTGGCCCCTATCTGTATCGTTCCGTAGCCAACGCCTGCACCGATCTGCTGCGCAGACGAACCGGCTCGGCAGGAGGTTTCAGGGAAGTGGGAGAGGAAGGGCCCGTGGACGAGTCAAAAAATCCTTCGGAAGTGGCCCTGGCGGCCGAGGAGCTGCGACGCGTCGAACGGCTCCTGAGCCGCTTGCCCGACGCCCAGGCCGAGGTCGTGCGCCTGCGCGCGTTCGACGAGCTCCGGCTCCGCGAAATCGCCGACGTCGTGGGTTGCTCCGTAAACACCGTCTGTTCGAGGCTCCGCTACGGGTTCCGGAAACTCCGGGATCTGGTTTCCCGAGAACAGGGGTAAAGCCGTGAACTGCCGAGAATGCCAAGCGACCCTGGATAACCTCCTCGTGGCCCGGCCGGACGAAGCCGACCAGGCCGCGCTGGCCCGGCACGCGGAGGAGTGTCCGCGGTGCGGGCGCGAGCACGCGTTGGCCGGCCGGGCGCTGGCCTCCCTCAAGGTCTCTCACAAACTCCGCGCATCACCCCAGCTCAAGGAGCGAATTATGAGCGCGATCAGCGAAATCAGTGCGGTCGAGCCCGAACCGGCGGCCGCTGTCTTCCCCAGGGCAAGGGCGCTCTTCGAGGCCAGGGTGTGGAAACCCGTGTTGGCAGTCGGCATCGCCGCCGCGGTGCTGGTCGCCGTGACGCTGTTTCTCCGACCCGGGCCCGGCGGGATCGGGCCCGGCGGGATCGGGCAAGTCGCGTTGCCTGCGTTGGGTCTGCTCCAGCAGGCGGCGGCAGCCGAGGCGGCGCTCTTCTCGGGCGACCAGATCATCCACATCGTCAACGAGATCGAAGTGAAGCCGGTGGACGATCCGGCTTGGGCGAAGGCCCGATGGTTTCCGATCGTGTCGCTCGAGGCGAGCGGCAAGCCGCGGTTCCATCAGCTCACGCTCTCCGCGGAAGTCGGAGGGGGCTACACCGTCGAGGATCACGCCTGGTACGAGCCGGCCACCGCCCGTTCGATTCGCCTGCTCACCGTCGACGAAACGCCGATCTACGCGAACTCGTTCGACGGCAAGGCCGTTTACTTCCTGGAGGTTTCCGCGGACGAGGGCCGGCGGGTCGTGAAGAGTCCCCTCACCGACGACTTCCAGGCCCCGGATAGCCCCGCCAAGTTCCTCGGGATCGCGGCCGGATTGCCTTCACAGCTCGACGAGAAGGACAAGTCGCCGGCGCTGGACGTGGCCAAGGTCAAGCAAATCGCGCTGGACGACGGCACACCGGCTTACGTGCTCAAGGTGGGCTACTCACAACAGGACGGCCCCCCGGCAATGCCCAACGCCTACTACTTGTTCACGATTCGCCAGGACAACCACACGATCGCCCAAATGGAATTCGTCGCCAACGAAACGTCGCTCTTCGTGGTTCGCCGGGTGAACACCGAGCGGGTCGAAAGCCCGGCCGTGCCGTGGGACCTTGCCGGAATCGAGAGCCGAGTCGCCAAGCAAGAGGAGAAGCTGCTGCCCGGGATCCTGTCCGACATAGTGATCCCCAACGTCTCGGTGGAGCACATGATCGAAAAGGCGGGCTTCAAGACCTATCTGTTCTCACCCGATCCGCCCTGGACGACGAAGCGCGAAATCGTCGACATCCTGGATATCCCCAGCCCGCCGAATCGGGCGTTTGCCGTCGCCTATCGCGCCGAGGACGGTCGACACGTGGTCCTGTGGCAGGCCCGGAGCAACAACTTGGTTGCCAAGAAGCTGACGACGATGGGCAAGGTAGTTCACACGTCGCCAACGGGGGTCAAGGTGTGGAGCATTCCGACGATGAGCAAGTGGCTGGCCGGCATCCTCCTGCAAAGCGGCCGGGCTACGATCAAGGACGCCCCCGGGGCAAAGCGAACCGGCTATATGCTCGAAACGCCCGACGGCACGTTTCCCACGCTCGCGATCAACGGCAAGCTGAGCGACGAGCAGCTCCACGCCTTGGTCGACAGCCTCGTCCCGGCGAAAGAGTGCGTGGAAGAGCGCGAGCCGTGATGCGGGCCTCGGAGGCGAACGCTTCCCCGGGGACGCTGGCGCGTCTGTCCTCCCCCCCCCAGGAAGGGCCTTTTTGGCTCGGGTTGCTTCCGTCCGGCAGTTCCTCGTGCTAAACTAGGCCGGTCGCGTCAACCTTACGTCTTGGTCTAGTCGCAGGAGGAACAACCCGATGTCGCGCAAGCATTGGCTAACCACGTTTGGTGTCTGGGCCGTGTTGGCTGCCGTGGTGGTGGCCGCGCCGCCCCACAAGGCGTTGATCGTCGACGGCCAGAACGGCCACGACTGGAAATCGACTACGCCCGTCTTGAAGAAGCTGCTGGAGGAGACCGGGCTGTTCGCGGTCGACGTGGCCACCTCGCCCCCGAAAGGCGAGGACATGAGCGGCTTCAAGCCGAACTTCGCGGCTTACGACGTGGTCGTGTCGAACTACCAGGGCGACGCCTGGCCGGAAGAGACCAAGAAGGCCCTGGTCGACTACGTCTCCGGCGGCGGGGGTCTGGTGATCTTTCACTTCGCCTGTGCCGCGTTCCCCGACTGGCCGGAGTACAACGAGATGATCGGCATGGGCGGCTGGGGTGGCCGTGGTGAGAATGCCGGCGTGTACGTCCGCTGGCGCGACGGCAAGATCGTTCGGCAGACGACGCCCGGCGCAAACGACGTACGCGCCAATCGGGGCGGCAAAATCATCGTCGGCAGCCACGGGCCGGCGCAGCCGTTCCAGTTGATCGTCCGGAACCCCGACCATCCGATCACCAAGGGGCTGCCCGAAAAATTCGCCCAGTGCGAAGACGAGCTCTACGGCTGGCTTCGCGGCCCGGCCAAGAACCTGACCGTGCTGGCCACGGCGTTTGCGCCCAAGGACAAGGGCGGGTCCGACGAGCACGAGCCGCTGTTGTTCACCGTCGGGTATGGCAAGGGGCGCGTGTTCCAGAACGCCCTGGGCCACACGCCCGAACAGCTCAAGAGCGTGGCCTTCATCGCCACGTTCCAGCGCGGCGTGGAGTGGGCGGCCACCGGCGAGGTGACCCAAAAGGTGCCCGACGATTTCCCCGGCCCGGATAAGCCGAGCATGCGCGAGTAGACGGGCTCCCTGTCGGGGAAATGCGGCAAGAGGGCGACGAGAGGATCGGCCGTGGCGGCTTGTCTGCCGCCCATCGCCCCGGCGGCAGACGGGCCGGCCACGGAACCGGCCCGCCGGTGATTCACTTCTGGCTGTCCAACTCCTCCGCTTTGGCAAGATCGGCCTCGGCCTTCTCGTCGTCGCCCATTTGGTCGTAGACGTAGCCGCGCGACCGGTAGAACTCGGGGTCTCGGGGATCGAGGCGGATTGCCTCCGCGCAGTCGGCCAGCGCCTTCTCCATCTCGTCCTGAAGAGCCAGCACGACGGCCCGGCCGTTGTAGGCTTGGGCGAACGTCGGATCGACCCGGATGGCTTCGGAGAATGCGACCAGGGCGTTGTCGAGGTCTTCCTTGTCGAGAAACTTGACACCCAGCTCGTAAGCCTCTCTCGGTTTCACTGCTGTCTCCAGTTCCGCAACTCGGGGGGCTATCGGGGATGTCAGGGATGCCGCAGGGGCAAGGGGGGATGCCCGGGTGATGGCAGATGGGTTCCGTCAGACTATCGCTCCGCACGGCGGGCGTAGCCACCGACCATTATAATAGACGTCCCTGTTCAAGCCGGCTGGCGAACCTCCGCCAGAACTGAACATCTCCGGTCTCCAGCGACCGTGGAGACGACCGCGGTTCAAAGAGCCAGACTATCACAAACGGGAGCGGATTCAAGATTCCGGTCTGGGATTTGGGCGCCCCGGCGCGGGAACGGTCGACATCGGGGCTTGCACAAACCGTCCGACCGGCAGAGACTTCCAGTATCCTCCAAACGGCCCGAAACCTGTGGCGGCCAGAGACGGATCTCGCCCGCCGCTGCGACCCGTGCCCAAGCCCCGCGGAACAGGAGACCGACGATGACCCGCCCTGGGATGCACGTCCTCCCCATTCTTGTGGTTCTTCTTCCGCCCCTCGCCTTCGTCTGCGGCGAAACCCGCATTGTGGTCGACTTCGGCCCGTATCCGTCGGCCCAGGTCGCCGGAAATGCCCAGGCCGAGGTCAACTGGCTCGACGCCGACACGAGCGACGATACCATGGCCACCGAGTGCTTCGCCGCCCTGGAGCTAGGTCGGGTGCTCCGCAAGGCGACCGGCCGGACCGAGGACTTCGTGTTGGTCGACGACGAGGCGGCCCCGGCCCATGCCGAGCTGATCCTCGTGGGCGGTCCGGCGTCGAATGCCGCAAGCCGGCGTCTGGCGTCGCCGCTCGGCGTGGACGGGCGGGAACTGGCCCGGCTCGGCCCGGAAGGCTATCGGATCCGCTCGACCACGGTCGACGGTCGCCGTGTGACCCTGGTGGCCGGCGGCGGGCGCGTGGGCACGCTCTACGGGGCCTACGACCTCTTGTACCGTCTCGGCTGCCGCTGGCTCGCCCCGGGCGAGGCCAACGAGGACGTCCCGGACGTCGCCGGGATTCCCGACCTCGACGTCACCGAGCGCCCCGCGTTTCTCACCCGCGGCTTCCACGCCTGGGAGGACCGCGCCGACGAAGAGTTCCTGCTCTGGATGGCCCGCAATCGCCTCAACTACTGGGCCGTGGAGCAAAAGGACCATCCGCTGCTGCGGAAGCTGGGAATGAGGATGTCGTGCGGGAGCCACGACGCCCAGTGGCGATTCCTCAACCCCCACTCGCCCTACGGCTATAACCATCCCCAGTTCGAGGGCGACGACGAGAAGCCCGACGACCCGTATCCGACCGGCGACGCGTACGGGGGCGACGCCGACTCCGACGGCAAGCTCTCCTGCTTCGAGGCCCATCCCGAGTGGTTCGCCATGCAGGGCGGCCGCCGCGTGCCGGGGATCCGCGACGACAACCCCGGTTTTGGGACGAACTATTGCACGTCGAATGAGCACGCGACCGCCAAGTTCATGAAGAACTTCGTCCGGGCGCTGGTCGACGGGCCGTACCGCGACGCCGGCGTGGTCCGCTTCTGGACGCTCGACGTGGGCAAGTGGTGCGAATGTCCCGAATGCAAAGCGCTCGGCACACGCACCGATCGCAACCTCCTCCTGGTGCACGCGCTCGATCGGGGCATCAAGAAGGCCCGCGCCGAAGGCAAGATCAACCGGCCGCTGATCGTCCGCTTCCTGGCCTACGCCGACGTGCTGGAGCCGCCCTCGCGGCCGCTGCCCGAGGGCTTCGACTACGAGACCTGCTCGGCCACCTTCTTCCCCATCGTCCGCTGCTACGTCCACAACTTCGACGACCCCGAGTGCGAGCGCAACACGCACTACCGCCGCCAGCTCCACGGCTGGGCCACCGATCCCGAGCGTCACTATCGGGGCCAGCTTTGCCTCGGGGAGTACTACAACGTGTCGGGCTATCGCTCGCTGCCCATCTGCTTCATGCACACCATGGCCAACGATATCCCATACTACCACCAGGTCGGGGCCCGGCACTTCCACTACATGCACGTCACCACGGGCAACTGGGGCAACAAGGCGCTGACCAACTACCAGATGGCCCGGCAGATTTGGGACGTCCAGACCGACTGCGAGGCCCTCTGGGACGACTATTTCGCCCGCCGCTACGGCCCGGCCGCCGACGTGATGCGCGAGTTCTACGACTCGCTCGAACGGATGCTCTCCAACGTGAGCGAGCTGAAGTACGGGCTGGCCCGGCGACTGGACCGCGGCGCGGAGGAGCTGTTTCCCACGTCGCACCTGCGTTACGAGCGTAAGGCGGAAGCGAAGTGCGACGGCCCGACACTGGTCGAGATCGTCGCGCACGGCAGCACGTGCCGCGCGCTCGTCGACCGGGCGCTCGCCATCGAGCTACCCGAGCGGATCAAGGCCCGCATCGCCGAAGACGAGCGGATGTTCACCTACGGGGAGCGCACGGTCGCCTACTTGCACGAGTGCGTCCAGGCGTTCCAGCTCGGTCGCTCCGGCAAGCTCGACGAGGCCCGGCGCCACTACGACGAAGCCAAGCGGGTCGCGGACCTCTTGCGCCAGGACACCGCGTCGGTGGCCCACTGCTACACGCCCTACGCGGCCAACGCGTTCGAGGCCACCTACGCCACCCGGGCGCTGGAGCACCTGGCCAAGTTGCTTGACGCCGGCAAACCGTAGGATGCGATCCGGGTACCGAGCCACGATCACAGCGACGGCTCCACGCGCCGCACCGCATCGAGCTTGGCCAAAGCTTCGAGCTTGTCGACGTGGATCGTGCCGATCAGCATCTTGACGGCCTTGGCCCGGGCCAGCTCCTTGAAACCCAGCTTTTCGAGCTTCGCGAGGACTTCGTCGGAGAGCTCGGCCAGAAGCACGCGGATTTCCACGCGACCTCGGCGGACCTCGATCTTGCCCACGGTGAGGTTGCCGTCGGTGCCGTCCTTGGCGACCTTCTCGGCCAAGCCACGGAGCTCGGGGGCCAGCTTCGCCTCGGGCGACGGCTTCGCCTTGGGCAACACCTCGGACTCGGCGAGCGGCTCGGCGGCCTTGGCCGGGGCGGCCTCGGCCGCGGGCCGTGCGGGAGCACCGAAGGCGTTGGCACTGAGTCTGAGCCTCCGGCCGACACCGCGGCGTGAGGGGCCGGCGAATCCGAAGGACATGAGCGCCGGCCTTTGCCCGGGCGCGCCGAACACCCCTTCGTAACTCACACCCTCCGGCATTTCCACCGGCACGGCCACCGTGCGAGACTGGCCGCCCTCGGTGATCCGCAGGTGCTCCACGGCGACGAAGCTGGTGTACTGGGTGAGCAGTTGGTAGCGGAGCCCCAGGCCGAGGATCTCCTCCTTGATGGCCGGGTCGGGGTTGCCTTGCTGCATGCCCGCCAGATCCTGGTCCATCAGGTGCTCGACCTTGGCCCGGGCCCAAAGGGAGGCCAGCACGTCGTCCTTCGGCTCTTCGCCGGGCAGCTCGACGTCGAGCTTCCGCTCGAACGGGCCCTCGCCCGTCGTGCCTCGTAGCGTGAGCGTGCCACGTCCGCCTTGCTTGTAGCGGCCCTTGACGACGACGGGTGTGGAGCTGAACAGGTCGGGAATTCCCAGGGGATAGACCTCGTCGACCTCGATCGGCAGGTCGCCGAAGTCGAGCTCGATGTCGGTCAATACGGGCGTTCGCACCCGCTCGTAGAACCGCTCGCCGGCCCCGGTGGTCTGTTGCTCGTTGAGGATGTAGTGGACCTCGCCGCGACCGGCCCGGGCGATCCCGTCGAGGAGGAAGCGGTTGACCGACGTGCCGACGCCGAAGGAGAACACGCGGGCGGTGCCGGCGTTTTGGCGCACGGCGTCGATGATCGCCATGTCGTTGCCCACGTAGCCGTCGGTCATGAAGCAGACCACGCGGAGGCGCTCCGGGTCGTCCTGCCCGGCCAGGCAGGCGTGGATCGCCTTCATCATTTCGGTGCCGCCGCTCCCCTGGAGGCTGGCCAGGAAGTCGAGCGCCCGGCGGCGGTTCTCGTCGGTGTTCGAGACCGGCTTCTCGAAGCAGAACCCCACGCCGCCGGAGAACGTCATCAGGTTGAACGTGTCGTTTTCGTGCAGGCCCTCGATGCAGAGCCGCATGGCCTCCTTGGCCGTGTCGATGGGGAAGCCCCGCATGGAGCCGCTCTTGTCGATCACGAACACGAGCTCCTTGGGCACGATCAGCTCGCGGCGGACGCGCTTGGGCGGCTGGAGGACCAGGGTGAAGAACTTGCCCCGGTCGTCGGTGTGGGCGAGCACGGTGTCTTCAATCTTCTCGGTGGCCGTCTGGTAGACCAGCACGAAGTCCTTGTTGGGGATCGTGGCCAGGTCCTTGAGTTGAACCACCGCCCGGCTCTTGTCGTCCGACTTGTACTGGAGGAGCACCTCGTGCTGCTTCGATTCGAGATGGCGGATCGGCAGCCCGGCGTTGAGGTTCACGGTGACGGAGATATCGTGGCCGGCGCGGACTTCCGGCCGGGTGGGCATGGGCGTAATGCGGTCGGCGTCGGGGACCTGGTCGGTCGGAGGGGCGAAGCCGCGTCCGTCGGGGCCGGCCGGCGTGCCCGGCACGTATCGCGGGCCGACGACCATCGGGAAATCGAACCGGTATAATCCGTCCTTCCAGTCGAGCGT
>DATKZH010000409.1:0-24689 GCA_035528065.1 Thermoguttaceae bacterium
TCCCGAATAGATGGTTGAGCCCTCGCCCTTGAGGCCTCGTGGACAGCCCCGCACGCTCACCAGTTCGCAACAAGCAAATAACAACAAACTACCTGGTTGACAAAAGCGTTCCCATAGATGGGTCGAGGCACGAGACCCACGTCGAGAAGCCCGGCTGAAGCCGGCTAGTCGCCGGGTGGGCCCCCCTTTCCACCAGCTAAAGCTGGTGGCAGACAGTCAGTCGGCTGAAGCCGACTTGCGCGCCCGGTACGGAGCGGCCCGTGCCGACTGTCCCGTGCAGCGCGTGCCGAGCGTCCCGTGCCCAAGTCCGTCCGCGAAGTGAGAAGCCGAAATAGGCGCTGCAGTACTAGGCCGCGCGGCGGGGGTGGGCGCCGGTGAGGCGGCGGTAGGCGCGGACGAGGTTGTTGGCCTTTTTGCCGTAGAAGGTGATCTGGCTGGGGTTGAGATAGAGGCGGTCGAAGCCGGCCTTGCGCATGCTGCGATGGAAGCAGACGTGCTCGCAATCGGAGCCGTCGTACCGGCAGGTGAGCATGGCCTTCATGCGGTAGACGCCCAGCCCGCCGAAGCAGGAGCGGACTTCGAGCATCGGATCGCCGCGCGAAAAGCGCATGTGGTTGGCGATTTTGGTGGGGACGCGGGCGTAGCTTGCGTTGGCTCGGAAGGCCCAGGCGTCGTACTGGAGGAGGAGGGTTTGGGTGAGGTAGCTTCTCTCGATGATGCCGTAGGAGCCGACGAAATCCCAGTGCTCGTGCCCGAACGTGTTGGCGACGCCCTCGTAGCTCCAGCCTCCGTCGAGGTCCATGTCGACGACGAGGGTGTAGTCGAAGTCTGAGAGCTCGGATCGGATGAGCTGCCGGCACTGATTGCGGTAGCAGGCCATGCGCGCGGCGCGCCGCAGGCAGCCGACCGCGGGGTTCACGGGATCGCGGCGGCGCTCGGAGAGGACGCTGACGCGGCGGTTCGCCCTTTGCCAGTCGGCCAGGATCTGCGGAGTTGCGTCGACGGAGTCGTTCTCGTAGACGGCGACTCGGTAGTCGGCGAACATGCGGCCGAGGCGTTCGACGCGGGCGATGGTCGTAGGGAGTATCCGGGCGAGGTCGCGGGCCAGACCGCAGATCACCACGCGCCGGTCCCGCATCACCGAGCGGCCCCGGCGGACCCGATCTCGGTATTCTTCCCGCCGATGAGAAGCGGTCGGGAATCGCGATTCGGGAAAGGCCGCAGGACTCGTCATATCGCCGCGCATTCCCTCCGAATGGCCTTGAGGCGGGCTCGGCGAGGCCGCTTTCGGTGGTGTGCCGGAAGCCGTTCCGTCGGTCTCCTGGCGTGCCAGCTTTCGCCAACGGGGCGCGATTGGCCTGTGTTACATCGGACGGATTTTGGGCAAACCTGAGGGATTGTGAGAGTTGCGCCGGTTTCGAGAGCCCGATGCGACGGTATGGCATGGATCCGCCAGCCATAGGGAAAGGCGTCTGATCCTCCCCCCTTGCACCACTCGCGGGCGGCTTTTCTCGCAAACTTCCCTGGTGCGGGCCGGAAAGAGTAAGAAACGGCAGCGGTTTTAACGATAATACCGGCTGTGCGGATGGGAGATTCCGGTCAAAGAAAACACACCCTGGAAGGTTAGGGGGCTTAGATAAGGCCGGAACGCGTCCTGGGGGGCCTGCCATTTAGACACGTCGAAGGCGATTGCCGGTGCTGCCGATCCGCGCCGCCGGCGGATCCCCCGCAGGGAAGCACGTCTTGCCGCTGCCGGCAACCGGCACGTCTCGGCGGAAGGTCATGGAGCCGTCCTGTACGGCTACCCCGAGGGGCCCGTACGGACCGCCCCGACGTCACGATTCGATGAGGGCAACTCCTGACGCCGTACGAGTAGGTTGATGATCTGGCTGGCATCCTTTCCGCGATCGGGCAGCACGTTTTTGCGAATCGTTTTGGACGAAGTCTATGGGATTGAGTCGAGCACGTTCCACCGGGAGGAGGACTACCCGGTTGACGAAGACTACGCGGACTATCCGGTCGTGAAGACCCACCTTCTGCCCGAGGAGCTTGTACCGCGGGACTGTTCGATTCCGGCGGTGTACCTGGTTCGGGACGGTCGCGACTGCGTGGTGTCGCTTGCCCACTATCGCAAGGAACTGATCGCTCGTGAATCGGATTTCGAGGTCAACCTTCGGGAGGCGATCGAGGCTTCCGAGGGGAGCCACTTCGGCGGTTGGAGCGAGCACGTTCGCCGGTGGTCCGCTCGGGCCTCGCTGACCATCCGATTCGAGGACTTGATCGCCGATCCCCTTGGCTGCGTCGAGCAGTTGAGGCCGTGGCTCGATCTTCCCGAGCCCCGGGTGGAACGGCTGCCGGGGTTTGCGGATTTGAAATCCAAGGACTTCAAGTACGGCAGCGGCGTGCAGCACGGATTTGATCCGGCGGCGCGGGAGCACTGGCGGACGGCGAAGTTCCGTCGGGGCCGGACCGGAGCGTGGCAGGACGAGCTTCCGGAGCGGCTGCACCTGGAGTTCCTTCGCCTGCACGGAGCCGAGCTGATCCGGCTGGGGTACGTCGAACCGGCGGCGAGATCGTCCATCCAGGCGGCCCGGGCGACGATCCCCCAGCGCCCGCACGCATCTCCGCACGTATCTCCGCACGGAGCGGGGCCCCGGAAGCGGCGTCTGCTGATCGACGGATCGAAACTCCTCGACCCGCGAATGGACGGGATCAAGCGATACGTTCAGGAGCTGTTGCGGGCGATGGTGCCGATCGTGCGTGAGCGGCAGGACGCCTGGGAAGTCCACGTCCACTTCGGGGCATGCGGCACCTTTCGCCTTCTCGACATCACGGAGGACATTGAGCAGGGTCAGCCGCCGTTGTCGAAGATTCCCAGGCTGTTTCGGACGGACGACGAGAACCCGATCAACGTCTACCGGCGGCGATTGCGGGAAGGGGGGCGAGGTCTGAGCTGGGATCGCGCTCGAGATACGGTTCGATACAACTGTCTGAAGACGTTGAGGAGCCTTCACAAGCGGCGGCAGGAGCTGGCTTGGCTTCGCGTTCGGCTCTCCGGTCGCTGGGGTGCGGGGCGCTCCTCCGCGAGCATGTCGGACTACGACCTGGTTCATTTGACGCTTCCCAACACGTGGTCGCTTTACAGCAAGCTTGATGCGCCGCTTCTGGTCACCGTCCACGATCTGTGTCACGAGGTCTGTCCGGAGTTCCAGACCGCCTCGAACAACCGCTCGTTGGGTGCCGGGCTCCGCTTCGCCCGGCGCGCCGATTCCGACTACGTGGCCGACTCTCACGCGACGAAGGAGCAGATGGTGCGGCTGTTGGGCGTCGATCCGGAGCGAGTTGCGGTGGTGCACTTGGCTTGCGATTTTGGGCGTTTTCAGCCGGTGTCGCGGGCCGAGGAGCTTGCGCGCGTGAGGCGCAAGTACGGGATTCCCGAAGGGCCCTACGTCCTATCGGTCGGCACCTTGGAGCCGCGAAAGAACGTGATCAACGTGGTACGTGCTTTCAGTCTGCTTGCAAACGAGGCCCCCGACCTGGGTGCCAATCTGATCGTCGCCGGTTCGTTCGGTTGGGGCGACGCCGGCGAGTTGGAGGGGGCGATTCGCGCGTGTCCTCGCGTTCGGGCCATCGGCTACGTTGACGACGAGGACTTGCCCGCACTCTACTCGGGGGCGGCAGTGTTCAGCTACGTGTCGCACTACGAGGGCTTCGGGCTTCCCTTGTTGGAGGCGATGGCCTGCGGAGTACCGACCATTTACGGCAACGTGGCTTCCATGCCGGAGATTGCGGGCGAAGCCGGCCTGCCGGCTGCGCCGGAGGACGTTCGCGAGATCAAGCACCGGTTGCACCAATTGCTTCAGGACACGGAGTTGCGGCGCCGGCTGGCTCGGTTGGCCGTGCTCCGCTCGCTCGATTTCGATTGGAAGCGGGCGGCCGAGGAGACGTTCGCCTGTTACGAGCGGTCTATCCAGGCGCGCTCCGCCAAGGCGCCAACCATGAGCCTTGGCGGCGGCGATTCCGGTTCGGCCGGGCCGCGGACTGAAGCTCAGGCAGTTGGAGGGAAGCATGCGGCTGCGTAACGAGCTTTCTTCCCGACTTGGTCGCCGGGCGCTTTGGGGGACGATCGCGTATGCGTTTCCCCGAGCGTGGTCCGCCAGCCGGAAGTCTTGCCTGGCCATGGCGTCGGCCGGAATCTTGGCCGCGGTTCTCACTCCGGTTCCGATCGCGATTGTGGGGGTCCTTGTCGATTCGGTCAAGCAGGCCATCGACGCGCAGGCACTCGGGCCCACGCGGCTCGCCCTGTGGATCCTCGTGGCGGGTACGGCAACGCTGGTGCTCGTGTTGTGCAACGCGGTCGCGCGTTACAGCAGACTGAGGCTGGGTGACGAGCTGAGCTGCCGGATGCAGCGAGAAGTCCTCCAGCACGCCGCACGCCTCGATTTGGCCACGCTCGAGGAGAGGGCCACCCAGGACATTTTGCAGAGGGCGAACCAAGAGCCGGGAAAGAAGATCCAGAGGTTCGCCGACGGGCTATTGACGGTGGTCTCCCGCGCGATCGAAGTGGTGGGTTTGGCGGGCCTCCTTCTCTGGATCGAGCCGTTCTGGTCGTCCGTGCTGCTGTTGCTCGGACTCCCCTTCATCCTTTCCAGAAGCTACCTCTCGCTACTTCAGTTCCACATTCAGCGAAACAACACGACCTTGCGACGCTGGAGCATGTACTACGCGAGGCAACTCACCCAGCGCGATTTCGTGCCCTCGACGAAGCTGTTGCGGGTGGCCCCCGTGTTGCTGCGGCGGCACGGCGACACCGTACGCGAGATCGTTGCCGCCAACCGGCGACTCTACTGGCTTGAGTTCGTGAGCAACACGGTGTCGATGTCCGTCTCGATCGCCGTCCTGATGATCGCCGTGATTCTTCTGGCCCGGCAGGCCGCGATGGGGAAGATCAGCCCTGGAATGCTCGTCACCTTCTGGATCGGCACCGCGAAGCTGCGCAGCTCGCTGGCCGGCCTGGCCACTTCGATGTCGTCGGTGTGGGACGCGCAACTGAGCATCGCCAACATCCGCGAGTTCCTGGATCTGAAACCGAGCTTCGAAAACCGGGGCACTCGGCGGTCGTCCGGCGTCCGGGGCGAGATTCAATTCCAAGGCGTCTCCTTCAGCTATCGCCGCGGCGCGCGTCCGGTCATCCACGATCTCTCCCTCACCATTCGCGCCGGGGAGATGGTGGCGATCGTCGGTCATAACGGAGCGGGCAAGACGACCCTGGCAAAGCTGATGACGCGTCTCTATCAGGTCAGCGAGGGCGAAATCCTGATCGACGGGATCCCGATCGAAGAGTACGACCTCAGGGCACTGCACGATCGCATGGCCTTCGTGTTTCAGCATCCCGCTCGCTACGAGGCGACGGCCTTCGAAAACGTCGCCTTCGGCGACTGGCGAAGGCTCCTGGATCAGCCCGAGGAAGTTCGCGCCATCGCGAAGGCCGCGCGAGTGGACGACATGATCCAACAGCTCCCGGATGGGTACGACACGCAATTGGGAAGGCTGTTCGGCGATCACGACCTCTCCGGCGGCCAGTGGCAGAAGCTGGCAATTGCCCGGGCTCTGGCGTGCAACCCGTCAATCGTCATTCTCGACGAGCCGGCGGCGAACCTGGACGTCGACTCCGAATACGCGCTGTACCAGGGGATCCACGAGCTGATCCGCGGCCGGACGACGATCCTCATCTCGCACCGTTTCTCCACCGTGCGGATGGCCGATCGGATCTTCGTGCTCGACGAAGGGCGCCTGGTAGAAGAGGGCACGCACGACGAGCTGCTCGCTCGGGGCGGCGCGTACGCCGCGATGTGCAAGATCCACGAGGCGACGCTCCGCATGAACTGCAAAACCCCCTCGTGCCACCTCCCGATTGGCAACGTGCAGGCTCAGACCGACCCCCTGGTTGGGTGATTCATCGGCACAGACCGAAACGACCGCGCACTGTCGACGGATAATCTTGCGATACGCTTGGGTGGCAATTGGCCGAGGACGTTCGACCCGGATCGCGAACGGCGCCGGGGAAACAAGTTGAACAGGTGACAAGGATGTGCAAGGACACCATCGGGGGCACAACGGACGCAAATCGCGAGACGCTCATCTTCCTGCACGTGCCGAAGACGGCGGGAGTGAGCATGTCGAAAGCGATCGTCCGTCACTTCTCGGAAGACGAAATCTACCACGTGAGGTACCCCGAGCACAAATTGGGCCCCGTTTTCAGCAAACATCACGGGACGCTCCAACACTTCCTGCACTTTCCCGAGGCCCAGCGGGGCCGTTACCGATTGCTACTCGGGCACATGCACTTCGGGCTCCATAAGTATCTACCCGGACCTTCAGCGTACGTGACGGTCCTCCGAGACCCCGTAGAGCGCCTGCTGTCGCATTTCGGTCAGTTTCGCCGGACGGTGGAGAACAACGAACTGCCGGGCGCCGTGCCCGTTTCTTCCCTCCAGGAGTTCTGCAGGGCGGAATGGAAGGTCGCCGACAATCACCAGACCCGACACCTCTGTGGCTGGAACTTCGATGACCATTCTCGCCGGGAGAACCTGGAGCGTGCGAAGGAGAATCTCCGCGAGCATTTCCGGGTGGTGGGCACGATGGAGCGATTCGACCAGACCGTGCAAGTCCTGCACCGAGCATGCGGTTGGCCCGATCTGGTCCACTTCCGCTTGAACGTGGGAGAGGGCCGGCTTCAGCGGGAAGGCGTCGATTCGCAGTTCCTCGCCCACCTCGAAGCGCTGAACTCGCTCGATCGAGAGCTCCACGCGCTGGCCAACTCGCTTCTGGACACGGCGATTGACAAGTACGGCAAGGTCCGTGTGCCAACGGCCCCCTTGCGCCAAGCTCCCCGAAGGCCGTTCTTCCTCCGAAGAGCCTGGCACAAGGTGCTGCGGAGGTGCTCGACCGATTGAAGGCCGGCGAGCGATCCACCTGGCGGTCCACTGCCTTGCCGCCGGACCGGCCACCCGTATCCGCCATAAGCGGCCGACCGCGGCCGCCCGGCAACGTCCTCGCAACTAACGAAGGGGCCTGGCCGACATGGAATCAACGACGCCACGTACCGCCCTCTTCCCATGGCGCGAGGTCGCGATTCCCGTGGCGGTTTGCTGCTTGGGGCTCGTAGCGACCTTGTATCCCATGATTTTCAGCGGCCTCCGCCTAACACACGGCGGGCTCGGGGACGCGCGACTGGTCAACTACATTTTGGAGCACGGCTACCGGTGGGTCATGCAGCGTCCCAGCCACGAGAGCTTCTGGGACGTTCCGGTCTTGTATCCCTATCCCCACGTGAGCGCGTTCACCGAGGTCATGCTCGGTGTAGGGCCTTACTATTGGATCTGGAGGTGGCTTGGGTGTGCGGCGGATACGGCATTTCAGCTTTGGATTCTCACGGTCTGGTCGCTGAACTACGCGGCAGCGTACTTCATGCTTCGGTCGTGTGTTCAGGCGGGGGCGATATCCGCAGCGTTCGGAGCCTGCCTGATGAGCTTCGGCAGTGTGCTCCAGATCCAACTGGGACACCCACAAATGATTCCCCTGTTTTACGTGGCGCTGGCCATCGCGGCCCTGCCTCGCATCCTCGGGGCGGCGGATGCCCCCAGGGGCGCTTTGCGCCAACGGGCGTGGATTGCCGTCTTCTTCACCTGCGCCGTCCTGCAAGCCTACGCGTGTTTCTACCTTTTCTTCTTCTTTGGCCTGTTCTGCGCCCTGGCACTCCTCTGGTCGCTCGCGTTTGAGGACGTGCGCGGGCAGATACTTGCGGCGGCCCGGAAGCACTGGTTGACCGTGTCGGTCTGCCTGCTGCTGGCGAGCTGCGCGCTGGGCGTTCTCGCCCGACACTATCTGATAACGGCCTCTGAGGTCGGGATGCGCCCCTACTCCGTGAACCTGATCCCCCGATGGCACTCATGGCTGATGATGGGGCCGAGGAACTACCTGTACGGCTGGGTGTATGCCCTCCCTTTTGTGCCACCTCCCAACCCCAATCACTCAACCGGAGTGGGGTTGGTGACCATGGTGGTCTGCCTGACCGCTCTGTTGCGCCGCCGGCATTCGCCGTGGATACGGGTCTTGCTTCTCGCCGCCGGGAGTCTCATCGTGATATCGACCGTGGTCGGCGACTTCAGCCTTTGGAAGGTGATCCACGAGTGCGTGCCGGGAGGAAAGGCCATTCGGGCCGTGGGGAGAATCGGAATCGTGCTGCTTGTGCCCGCAGCGGTCGGTCTGACACTCTATTTGGAGCGGCTACGGTCGGGCCGGCGAATGGCTCTGTTTGCCGTCGTGGCCTTGATCTGTCTTGCCGAACAGCCTCACCGACACGGATGGATCGACAAGCAAATCGTGCGAGACCACGTCCGGGCGATTGCGGCGCGAGTCGACCGCAACAGCCAGGCCTTTTTCATGGTCCGCACCGGCCCGGCGGACTACCGATTCGTTGCCGACGACGCAAACTGGGTACAACTGGCGACGGACGTGCCAACCATCAACGGCCGCTACGGGAATTTTCCTCCGAACTGGGGGCTCAGGGAGGCGCAGGACGCGCCGGTCAAGAGCGACGCCGACCGGGCGGCGGTGCGCGAAGCGCTTCACGCGTGGGTGGAGGGAAATGATCTGGACGCCCAACGAGTACAGATCATCGAGTACGAAGGTCTTTGCGTACGCAGAAATCAAAAAGCGACCGGAACACGTGAAAGCGGACCGTCGCCACTGCCACCCCCCGGCACGCCACGAACCGCGTCGCGGCCGTCCGCGCACGAGCACGGGGCTCACGGGCAGTGAGAAGTCGCCGGCGCACGCGCCGGCCACCCCGGAATCAGGGAGATCACAAAATGGGTCGTTCCGGCAGATCATCCGAGAGCACGGATCGCCTGCGGAGCCGCCCGGCGGGCCGGCAACCGCGCGAAGGCGCCCAAGACCTGAGGAAGCTCTCGGTCTTGATGCCCGTGTTCAACGAGCGCTTCACGCTCCGCGAGATCTGCGAGCGGGTGCTCGGCTCGCCCGTTCCCCTGGAGATCGAGTTGGTCGTCGTGGACGACGCTTCCACCGACGGCTCTTGGGAGGTCCTGGGGCAACTGGCCCGGCAGGATCCCCGCATTCGGCGCTTCCGCCAGGACCGCAACATGGGCAAGGGCGCCGCGGTCCGCAGGGCCATCGAGGAGATGACCGGCGAGGTGGCCGTCGTCCAGGACGCCGACCTGGAATACGACCCCGACGATTATCCCCTCCTTTTGGAGCCGATCCTGGAGGGCAGGGCGGACGCCGTCTTCGGCTCGCGCTTCGCCGGCCACAGCCGCCGCGTGCTCTTCTTCTGGCACAGTCTGGCCAACTACCTCCTCACGCTCCTCTCCAACATGCTCAACGATCTCAACCTCACGGACATGGAGACGTGCTACAAGATGGTCCGGGCGGACGTCCTGAGGAGGCTCCGCTTGAAGAGCAATACCTTCACGTTCGAGCCGGAGTTGACCTGCCGCCTGGCGCAGTGGGGCGCGCGAATCTACGAAGTGCCGATCGGCTACCACGGTCGGACCTACGAAGAGGGAAAGAAGATACGCCCTCTCGACGGCTTGAAGGCCCTCTGGGCGATGATTCGCTACCGCTTCTTCGACGCGCAGTTCACGACCCATGCCGGGTTCTTCACCCTTGCTTCGATGTCGCGGGCCACGGGCTACAACCGTTGGGTACTCCAACAGGTCGAGCCGTTTCTCGGACCGCGACTTCTGGAGGCCGGCTCCGGGATCGGCAATCTCAGCCGCCTTCTGCTCAACCGGGAACGCCTCGTCCTGGTCGACCATGACGAGGTGTATAGCGACGTCCTCAAAGGCCGCTACGGGCGACGGCTCAACGTGCGGATCGATCGGGCGAGCCTCACGGACTCCGACGCCTACCAGCAATGGCAAGACGAACGGATCGACACCATCCTCTGCTCCAACGTGCTCGAACACCTCGAGCCCGACCTCCAGGTGCTCCACGACTTCAACCGGACGCTCGTCTCCGGGGGACACTGCGTCGTTGTCGTGCCCGCCGGACGGTGGCTTTACACGGGCATCGATCGAGAGTTGGGGCACTTCCGCCGATACACCGCCGAGGAGCTCAACGCGAAGATGGAGGAGGCGGGGTTCGAGGTCGTCCTCAACCGGCGGTTCAGCAAGCTGGGCTCGCTGTGCTGGGCCGTCTCAGGTCATCTCCTGAGACGCCGGCACCTCAGCCCGACTCAAATGCGATGGTTCGATCGGATCTTGCCGCTCGCCAAGGCAGCGGAGCACGTGCTGCCCGTCGCCGGAATGTCGTTGATCGTCGTAGGACGCAAGCCGTCACGCACCCCCACGCGGCGAGCCGCCTGAGGACAGCCCGGCAGGCGCGACGACACGCGAGGCCAAACGGGATAGCAACCCGGCGGCGCTTACCGGTTTGAGCTGCTCTCGACCAGCAGATTCTCCAGAAAGACGTGGAGGCTCCCGTTCCAGGGCTTGGAGCAGACGTCCACGTCGCCGTCGCCGTCCACGTCGGCGGCTACGCCTTCATGGCACCGGGGGCCTTCGAGGATCACGTGCTCCTTCCAGGCGCCGCCGCGGCCGTCGGCGTTCTCCCAGATGAACCAGCGGCGCTTGTCGTCCGGGCCTGACGCTCCCAGGGGCCCTTCGCCGGAAAAGACGTCCGGGTCGCCGTCGCCGTCGAAGTCGGCGACGCTCAGCGTGTGGAGGTCGCCTTGGTTCGAGGCGATGGCGTGCCGGCTCCAGCGCCCGCCGCGACCGTCCGCGTTCTCGAACCAGTGGACGCGATGCGTGTCATTGCCGCCGCGGTCGCAGTCGCACATCACCACGTCGTTGTCGCCGTCGCGGTCGAGGTCGACGATCCACGATCGGGTGGTATCTTTGAACTTGCCGTCGTGGCCGCCGTCGAGGTTGGCGTGCCAGGTCCATCGGGCCCCCTTGCCGTCGGCGTTCTCGAACCAGCCCGTCGAGCGGACGATGTCCGCGTCGCCGTCGCCGTCGAGGTCGCCCACGCCCCGGGGAGCGAGCCCGCCATGCACGGAGTCCCCGATGCGGTGCTCCTCCCACTCGCCCGTCGGGTCGTCCGGGATCTTGTACCAATAGACGGCCGAGCGGTCGCTCATCGTGACCAGGTCGAGCCGGCCGTCGCCGTCGACGTCGGCGGCCACGTTGTCGTGGCTCCGCCCGATGGTCCCGTTGGAGTGTTTTACGAACGGCTTGTCGCGCGGCGTGCCGGGGTTGCGGAACCAGGTGCTTCCGGAGACTTGGTCGACCCAGCCGTCGCCGTCCACGTCGAAGGCCGTGCCGCCCACGTCGGTGCCCGCCCCGCCGCCGATTGTGTGGCGCACCCAATCATCGGGCCCTCGATACTCGAACCACCACACGTCGCCGTTGCTACAGCCGGTGATCCAGTCCAGGTCGCCGTCCTTGTCCACGTCGACCAGCGAGGTCTGGCCCATGCGGTTTCCGACCTCGTCGATCTCGTGGTACGCAAACTCGGGGAAGTCACCGCCCAAGGCACACGTGGCGATCAGCCAGAACACGTTCATCGGGAACCCCTTTGCAGTGGGAATCTCGTAGGGTGCGACTGCCGAGGCCACGCCGGCGTCCCAAGCCGGCACGGCCAGAACGGCAATCAGAAACCGAGCGGTTTGCCTGGCAGCTCTCTCCTCAACATCCGGATATCCCGTCCTGCAAGCTCCGTATTACGGTAGCGTGAGATCAGCCCAGCGTTGGGTGCCACGGTTGGCTTGTCGAAGCGGGCCGCCGGCACTGTCAGGCAAGCCAGCAGTGCTACGCATCACACGCGCTGCCCTATTATCCGGTAGTCTTCGGCTTCCTCTTCGGCCTCGGCTTCTTGGCTTCGGCCTTCGCCTCGCGGGCCTTGATGATCCGCTCCAGCTTCTGGCGCTCTTCTTTCAACACGTCCTCGGGGATCGGCGCCGGGTGCCACGGTTGGCTTGTCCAACCGTGCCGTCTGCACGGCTGGGCAAGCGAGAAGTGCTACCCGTCGCACGCGGGGCCTTACCGGTCTGTGGCGTTCGGCTTCCTCTTCGGCCTCGGCTTCTTGGCCTGGGCTTTCGCCTCGCGGGCCTTGATGATCCGCTCCAGCTTCTCCCGTTCTTCTTTCAACACGTCCTCGGGGATCGGCGCCGGCGTGACCGGCGTGCGGTCGAGCTGGTCGTCGGGGCCGAGCGGGCGGAGCTTGATGCCGCGGTACCAGACGGGGTCGCCATGGTCCTGGAGCGAGAGATTGGCTCCCCGGGCGGCCAGGTCGCCGCCGCGCTTGCGGAGCATCTCGACGTTGTCGGCCCATTTTGGATCGGCGTAGTCGAACCCGATCACCTTCTCGCCGTTGAGCCAGTGCTGGATCACCGTGCCCTTGCAGACGATCCGGGCGGTGTTCCATTGGCCGACCGGCTTGGTGGCGTCGCGGGAGGGGGCCATGCAGAAGTAGAGCGAGGCGGCGCTGGAGCGGGGGTTTTTGCCGTCGGCGTGCTTGGCGTTATCGAGGATCTGATACTCGTACTGGGTGGGCCGGTAGTAGACGCCGCTGTTGCACCCCTCGGCCACCTTCCACTCGAAGCGGAGCTCGAAGTCGTCGGGGACCTTCTTGGCCTCGTAGACGATCGAGCCACCCCGCTCGGCGCGGGACATCGCCCCGTCCTCGATCACCCAGTTGCCGCTCTGCTTCCAGCCCTGGAAATCGCGGCCGCTAAAGAGCAGCTCGAAGCCGGCCTTCTTCTCATCGTCGGTCAGGGCGTTCGGATCGCCGGCCATCGCGGGCAGGGCGATCCACGAGATCAACGGCATCACGACCAGCAGCGCGGTTCGGCAGCACACGTTCATGGGCTTACTCCTCGGCAACGGTTCTGGTGGTTCTTTCAACATACGCTCGACCACGACGGTACACGCCGGGTGCCACGGTTGGCTTGTCCAACCGTGCTGCCTGCACTGTCGGGCAAGCTCGCCGTGCCATCCTGCCGGAAGGGGGTAGTCGCCAGGTTGTCTCTCGGCCGGTGCTCAAGGATCGGCCGAAGAATAACTTCCGCATTTGCGGAGTAAAAGGCACACGGCGTGTGGGCTGCTCAAAACGGCCGTCAATCACTCGCCACATGGTGTCCCGTTTGTGTTCCATCCCCGTACGCCGAAGGCGTTCAACAACACAGCCCAGGGTTGCGCAGCTACCCTGGGTCCCGGTTCCGACGTCGCCCATCAACCCCGAAGGGGTTGCACAGCGCCCGCTCGGGGGTTGCGCGGGGTGCAACCCCGTTGGGGTTGGGGGGGACTCGGTGCCCGCCAACCCAGGGTAGCTTCGCAACCCTGGGCTGTGTTGTGAAACCGCTTCGCGGTTAGGGGAACAGAAATGGCACACTTCCCGCGGATTCATGGCCCTGTTTTCCGTACGTTTTAGCAGCCCACACGCCGTGTGCCGTCCGCGCGGCGACCTTGTCGCAGTCTTGTCTGGGGACGCGGCCCTGTCAAGTCAATCGCCCTGAGAACCGCTCGCCGGGGCCCTTCGGTCATCCCGCGCACGACTCCGGCAACACGGAGGGTCAAACGAGGGCGGCGATCTCCGAGAGAAACGTGGCGAACTCGGCGGCGACGTCGGTCACGAGCTCGGGATCTTCCTTGTCCTCGATCATCCGGTAGACTTCCACGTCGGGCAGAATCCAGGTCCCGTCGTCTCCCTGGGTCCGCACGAGATAGTCGCCCAGGGCCTCGGCCGCCTGCTGCGGTCTCGCCTCGCCCGTGATCGAGGCCAACAGCGCGCAGCCGAGCCCCAGCTTTCCGCTCGGAGGGAAACAGTAGACGTCGTCCCGGCAACGCTCGGTGAAGTCGAAGATCGACCGCGCCGCGTCCAACGAGGGCGCGTCGCCCGTGGCCAAGTGCCACCGACAGAGGAAGACCATGGCGATGCCCGGATGAAAGTAGATCTGCTGCGGGAGCTGGGCGTCGACGTAGTAGCCCAGGGCCGCCCCTTCGGGCACGTCCGTCATGAGCTCGCCGTCGGTCGTCATGCGGAAATAGAACCGCGTCGTGTCCGGTTGGCCGGCGACCAACCGCCGCAGGCACTCCGCCGCGGCCGCGGCCGACTCGAGATGGCCCACGGTCAGCTCGGCCAGTCCCGCCCAGCTCGTGCTGAGGCAGTCGACGAAGGGCTTGCCGGCCTCCGTCGATTGGAAGCCGCCGCACGGGGCCTGAAGGGAGAGCAGAAACTTCGCCCCCCCGAAGGAAAGGTCGAACTGCCCGAGACGGTGTGCGCCCTGGACCAGCCAGGAGTTGCCGTAGGCGGGCCAGTCCTCGTGGAAACTGAGCGTCGCCTTTCGCGACGGGCCGCGGAAATCCCCCTCCGGCGTGAAGTGGTGTGCGCGGACCCACCGCAACAGCCGCACCGCCTCCGTCGCGAACCCCGAAATCCCCAGCGCATAGGGGACCTTGTAGTATCCGCCAATCCCCGCCTCGACGTCGAACAACGAGCCGTCCGGCTTCTGTCGGCCGACAATCCAACGGGCGGCCCGGCGAGCGGACTCGAGATACGTCTCACAACGGCTATTCATGGGTTGCCCTCCAAGTACGCGGTTTCGCGTTCTGCCTCGGTCATGCACGGCAGTCTACCGGTTTGGCCGGCCGTCGCAAGATCCCCGAGCGTGGACGATTGCGTGCCGACGCAGTAACATCATCAGCGTACCCAGTCAGGGCGGCAGCGGCGCCCGGTACCAAGGGGAGGCTGCAACCTCCGGCCGGATCCCGGCGCTGCTTGGGGGGCGAACGCAAGCGTGTGAGAAGGACGGGCGCATGAGAACACGGCTTTGCAGGACGAGGCTCGGTGCCATTCGCGTTGTCTGGCCGCTGATTGACGGAATGACTTGGAGCGCTGTCGTCATTGCGATCCTGGCGTCTCAGGCCGGCGTCTATGCGCAAGATGATTTGGCGAGCGGGTTCCGGGAGCCGCCCGATTCGGCCCGCCCCGGCGTCTATTGGTACTTCATGGACGGCAACCGGACTCGCGAAGGGATGACCGACGACCTGGAATCGATGAAGGAAGCCGGCATCGGCAACCTGGTCTTCCTCGAAGTGAACGTGGGCGTTCCGCGCGGGCCCGTCGATTTGTTGAGCGACGAGTGGCAGGAGCTGTTCGCGCATGCGGTCCGGGAAGCCGAGCGACTAGGGATCGAGATTACCCTGGGCTCCGGACCGGGATGGGCGGGTAGCGGGGGGCCGTGGGTGAAGCTCGAGCAGTCGATGCAGCACCTGGTCGCGAGCTCCGTCGCCGCGAAAGGGCCGGCCGAATTCGATGGCGATCTGCCGCGCCCGGCGCCGCGCGAGCCGTACTTCGGCTATCGAGCGATGTCGGACGAGATGCGGCGCGAGCGGGAGTCCTTCTACGAGGACGTGGCCGTGCTGGCTTTTCCCACGCCCGGGGAAACGCATCTTATCGAGGACGTCGACGAGAAGGCGCTCTACTGCCGCGCTCCCTACTCTTCGCGGCCCGGGGTGAAGGCCTATCTGCCCGCCCCCGCCGACCATCCCGCGCTGCCGCCGGGGGCGGCGATCGAACGCGCCCGGGTCGTCGACCTGACCGACCGCCTGCAATCGGACGGCCGCCTCGCCTGGGACGTGCCGGCCGGCGACTGGACGATCATGCGTTTCGGCAGACGAAACACCGGCGCCACGACCCGCCCCGCGCCGCGACCGGGACTTGGCTTCGAGTGCGACAAGTTCGCCGCCGCGGCCTTCGACGCCCATTTTGACGCCTACATCGGGACGTTGATCCGAAAGGTCGGGCCGCGCGCGAAGGGGACCGGCGGCGGGTGGACGATGCTGCACATCGACAGTTGGGAGATGGGCGCCCAGAACTGGACCGCGACGTTCCGCGACGAGTTCACGCGTCGTTGCGGCTACGATCCTTTGCCTTTTCTTCCCGCGTATACGGGCCGCGTCGTCGGCAGCCTCGAGCTGAGCGAGCGCTTCCTCTGGGACGTGCGCATGACGGCGCAGCAGCTCGTCCTCGAGAATCACGCCGGGCGACTCAAGGAGCTCGGGCGCCGTCACGGCTTCGGCCTATCGATCGAGCCCTACGACATGAATCCCACGTCCGATCTCGATTTGGGCGCCGTCGCCGACGTGCCGATGTGCGAGTTCTGGAGCGAAGGTTTTGGCTTCGATACGTCGTACAGTTGCTTCGAGGCGGCTTCCATCGCACACACGCATGGTCGGCCGGTCGTCGCGGCGGAGGCATTCACCGCAGCTTCCAAGGAAGCCTGGAAGCTGTATCCGGGCGCCGTGAAGAATCAGGGCGACTGGGCCTTCTCGGCGGGGATCAACCGCTTTGTCTATCACACCTTTGCCCACAAGCCCCAGGGCCGGCGACCCGGGATGACCATGGGCCCGTACGGCGTGCACTGGGACCGCGGTCAGACCTGGTGGCCGCTTGTCTCCGCGTATCACCGCTACGTGGCGCGTTGCCAATTCCTGCTGCGCCAGGGGCAGACGATTGCCGACGTCTGCTACCTGATTCCGGAAGGGGCGCCGCACGTATTCCGTCCTCCCGCGTCTGCCTTGCAGGGGAGCGGCAGCATGCGCGACCGGCGGGGCTACAATTTCGACGGATGCTCGCCGAGCACGTTGATCGCCAAGGCGTCGGTGGAGGACGGCCGCGTCGTCTTCCCGGGCGGTGCGTCGTATCGGCTCCTGGTGCTTCCGTCGTTCGACACGATGACCCCGACCCTGCTCGGGAAGATCAAGGAGCTGGTCGAGTCCGGGGCGACGGTGGTCGGACCGCCGCCGCGCAAGTCGCCCAGCCTAATCGACTACCCACAGTGCGACGAGCAGGTGGCGTCGTTGGCCGCCGCCGTTTGGGGCGAGACGCGGCCCGCCGCCGCCGTCGTCCGGCGTGAAGTCGGGCGCGGGCGCGTCGTCTGGGGGGGCGAGTTGTCCGTGGCTCCGTCCGGAACACCGGCCCCGCGCCCCATCGAACAGGCTCGCTGGATCTGGTACGCGGAAGGGGACCCCGCGGCGTCCGTAGAACCCGGCACCCGCTATTTCCGCCGCGCTTTCACGCTTGCCGCCGACAAACGTGTCCAATCGGCGCGCATCGAAATCACGACGGACAACGCGTTTCAGGTGTGGGTGAACGGGCAGATGGCCGCCGAGGGAGACAATTTCCACACGATCTACACGGCGGACGCCGGCGCACTCGTGAAGCCCGGCCCGAACGTCCTGGCCGTGGCGGCCGACAATGGCGGCGACGGCCCGAACCCCGCCGGCCTGATCGCCAGCCTCCACGTGGAGTACGAGGACGGCAGCTCGCTGACGCTTCTCACGGATCGCCGGTGGCGGGCGGCCCGCGAGGTCGACGAGGGCTGGCGTCTGCCGACGGCATCCGACGCAGGGTGGACCGCCGCCAGAGAGCTTGGCCCGATCGGCATGAGCCCCTGGCGGTTGAAAGCCCCGGTGGACCCTTGCCCGGAACTGTATCCCGACTACGAGGCCACCGCGGGCCTGCTGGCCGAGATGGGCTTGCCGCGCGATTTCGAGGCCGACGGTCCCATCCGCTACACGCACCGGCGCTCCGGCGGGATGGACCTCTATTTCGTGGCCAACCGGACGGCGAAATTGGTCGAGGCCGCGTGCACGTTCCGGGTTGCGGGACGCCGGCCGGAGCTTTGGGACCCGCTCACCGGAGCCATCCGCGATCTGGCCGAGTATGCGAGCCGGGACGGACGCACGACCGTGCCCATGCGTTTCGAGCCCCACCAGAGCTTCTTCGTGCGGTTCGCAAGAGAGCTGAGCGGGGAGGGCGGAGAGCCGCCGGGGGAGAGCCGGGAGTCGAGGGCAGGAGAAAACTTCCCGGCGCTGGAGACGGTGGGGGAGATCGCCGGGCCGTGGGAGGTGTCGTTCGATCCCGAGTGGGGCGGTCCCGGGCGGGTCCGGTTCCGCCAGTTGCAGGATTGGAGCCAGCGGTCCGAGCCCGGCGTCAAGCACTATTCGGGGATCGCCACCTACACTAGTTCGTTCGATCTCCCCCAGTCGCTTCGACCCCACAGCGGCCCGATTCTGCTTGATCTCGGCGTGGTCCACAACCTGGCACGCGTGCGGCTCAACGGCTGCCATACGGGCGTCGTGTGGTGTGCACCCTGGAGAGTGGACGTCACGGACGCGGTGCGGGCGAAAGGGAATCGCTTGGAGATCGAGGTAGCCAACCTTTGGCCGAACCGCCTAATCGGCGACAAGGCTCTGCCGCCGGAACAACGCGTGGCTTGGACCACCTGGAACCCCTACCAACCGGACTCGCCGCTGTTGCCGTCCGGTCTGCTGGGGCCGGTCACTCTGAGAGCAGCAAAGCCTGCCGCGCCGAGGTGAAGTGGGATCGTTGGTTGAACGACCGTTGCCTCCTCTTGTCGGGCTTCCGTCGAGCAGATCACGGCGGCTCGGGTCCGGGAGAACGGCCGGCGGAGACTGTGGCCGCGCCGCCCTTCGCCGCCGGCCTTCGTGATGGGAGCCGGTAGAGCTTGCAGGATGCTATGGATCATTCGGAAAAATCTGCAACATCATACTTGGCGATCAGCCTTCAGAGCCGACGCATGAATTGCCTGGGGTGGGAGTGAAGGGGTTCTCGCGGGAGCCGGGAAGCCGGAAGCGGGGGAGTTGGACCGGGTTCGTGGTGTGAAAGCGCGGTTCGGGCTGTCCGCGGCGGCCCGAGTGACGCACCTTTCACGCTGCCGAGTGACGCACCTTTCACGCTGCCGGAGGTGGCGAGCCGCGTTTGGCCGGTCGGACACGGAGCGATGGGACGGCCCTCAGCCGTGGGCCAGCGCCAAGTGCATCGCCAGCAGCGTTTTGTCCAGCCGAGCTTGGAATGCCTTGGTGCCGCGCTTAGGATCGCAGAAACAACAAGTGGGGCACGATTCCATCGTGCCAGGCACGTTGGAAACGTGCCCCACGGCCATATCACGCCAGTTGTTTCCTGCGCGGTCCTCAGGGCTATTGCCCCGATGACGTCGAATCGGCCGGGAAGCTCGGGAGCCCTGGCGACACGGCCGATTTCGGCCGGTCCGGCGAAAAACCGCCCTCAAGCCCCACCGGCGGAAGTCGGAAGATCTTGGTGGAATCGCCGCAAGGCGTACACTCGGCCAGCGCAGGGGCAGCGTGGATCTTGATCGTGAGGGCGTCGTCGAGCGGGACGATCGGCCAGTCGTCGAATCGCAGGAAACCGGTGCAAAGGACCTCCGCCGGCTCATCGCCCAGTGCGATCCAGTCGGGCACGGAGTCGCACAGATAGCCCCAAAGCTCGTCGCCACCGCCGCGGGTGGTGACGAGTTTCTTCCCGCCCGGGTTGTACTCCACAGCGAGCATCTTTTCAAAACGCTTCTTCGGCGGCTTCACGGAGCCATTCGTCAGCTTGACCGTCACGTATACGGCGAGCGTGCCTTTCGCCGGAAGAAAAGACTTCTGGGGGAACTTCGACCAGTCGGGCGTGGATATTTGCAGCTCCTTGGGCAGGGCATTGCCCGGGTCGCGGAGCAGTTGGGCCGCGCAACTCCATTTGCCCGTCGGTCCACAGCACCGCAATTCTCGAACGATCATCGCGCCGTACGGCTCGTTTCTCGCCCAGCTAAACCCGCTGCCTGGCGGTTTGGGATCGTCGGGTTCCGGATTGGCGACGGGGATCGACAGCGAGCGACTGACGCCGTAGGGCGTGGCGACGTGCACGTCGACCACCTGCTGCTTGTCGGCGGTGACCGGGTTCACGTCGAGCGGTATCGTCACCCGCATCACCTGGCGGCTCAGCAGTTCGTAGGGCACGCAACGTCCGCCTGCGATGACCTTGGTGTCGTGGACGCTGAAGTTGTCGCCGACCAGGAAGAGCGTCGTGCCGCCGCAGGTTCCCCGGCACTGGGTCACAGGGTTCTCGCCGCCCTGGAAGGCGACGCCGTCAGCCGGGCACCCGGCGTAGGTCGATTTCGCGTCGTCCACGCGAACGCCCGGCGCCCCGTACCAGCCCACCAGCTCGGGCCCCAGGTCCGTCACGCCGCTGGAGAACATCTCGAACCCGCCCAGCGTGTTCTCAAACGGGACGGGCACGAGCGTGGTCTGCAACGGCAGGCGGCGATCGAGCTGGTCGACCACCCGGTTGAGCCGGCAGACGTCGCCGGGGCGATACGCGCCCGAGTCGCACATGCAGCCCATCGCGTTGCGGACCGACTGGTAGGTGCGGCTGATCTCCATCGCCTCGTTCACGGTCAGCTCTTTGTTGCGCGGGTTGTTCAGACTGAACCAGCTCGCCCGGGTGTCCAATTGCACGTAGGGGACGAACGAGGGCAGGACCATCACGGCCACGCACTCCCGGGTGCCCGGCTCCAGTTGGCGGCGTTGCATGAGCTGCCGGCTGGTAGGGCCGCCCAGGAGCGTCTCCATGAAGGCCGTGACGCCGTTGACGGTCGGCGGAGTCTGCAAGCGGGGATAGTACCGCCAGCCGAACGTGTCGCTGCCGTGGGAGAAGCCGACGATGGTGCGATTCAGGGCGATGGTCTCCACGTCGGTCTCCACGCGCCGGACGAAGTTCAACGCGGCCGACGGCCGGATCTCGCCCGCTGCCAGGGCAACCGCCGCCGCCAACTGCATCTCCCGCCGCACGCTGAACAGCTCCGCGATGTTCTGCTCGTCGATCACCGGGTCCAAGGCAAACACCACCACGGGCCAGCGACAGCGGACGTACTCGTTGAAGGCCGCGCGATCTTCCGGCCACGGTTTGGGCAAGTAGAACTGGCGCCACTCGCCCTCCTGGAGCATGCAGTGCGAGCCCTTCTCTCTCGCGACGGTCCGCATGTCCTCCATCAGACGGTCGTTCAGCAGGGCCGACTCGACGATGATCGCCCAGGCCAGGACCGCCGTGGAGGCGTATTCGGCGTCGCAGGCGATCTGGAAGTTGCTCGGCTCCCTGTGCAACTCGCGGATCGCTTGGCGCAGCCCCTGCCGATGATCGGCGATCGCGCCTTCGTCAAATCGAAGCGCGGGCCTGCTTACGTCGTCCACATCGGTAGCATTCGGCTCGACCACCCATTTCGACCTTCTCCGACCCCGAATGGCCTCGACCAGATACTTATTGCAGTGAATCCACAGCGCAGCCGTGTCGTCACGGCAGAGGAAGTCGTAGGCGGCGTCAACCTCGTCCTGCAGGAAAACGCGGACATCCCCCAGATGGACTTGCTCGTGGGCGTGAACGACGTTCTTGAGTCCCTCGTAGGCCGTCAGCGCGAGTGGGGCCCAGAAGTTCAAATCACGTCCCGCAAGCTCAGGGAGTTGTGAAGGCGGATACGCCAGGCCACTGCGCCGCGACCGCAGGCCGCTCATGCCGTGCATTATCAGGCTACGAAGCTCATCTCGCAGGGCACCTGCCTTCTCCGGATCGAGCGACATATTGTCCCTGAGTTCTTCTCGCCTCTGTTGCAGCTTCCTCTCCCAGATCGGCGGCGTTAGGGCCATACGCTCCTCCTGCCATGTCGACTCTTCACGCTCTCCCCGGAAGTACTTCTGGGTGGCGCGCAATAGGAGGTCTTGAGCAGGATGACCGGATGGCGCAGGGGCGCTGTCCGCTGAGTACGCGCGCATTGTCGAGGATTCCGTTGCAGCGGAGACCAAGTGCGGGTATCGGCTCACGATTCGCCGCTCTATTTCACGTAGGTCGGGCAAATAGTCGTTGTAGTCACTTCGCTTCTTCAACTGCTGTTCGTAGTCGAAGAAAAGCACTAGCTCCTGGGTTGCTCGATGCGCGTCTCGAAGTTGTTTCCAGAAGTCCTCGTCGCCCCACCTAGCATGGAGCAGTTTCGTCAGTGGCAGGCTCAGTTGATCGACGACGTCGTTGATCACCAGGTTCCGAAACGTCTCCGGCAGCAGCTCCTCGCTCAGGGACGGCTCGGCGGTGATCGTGATCTCGGCTCCGTAGCCCTTGAAGGTCTTTTTGCCGGGGAACACGGAAACGGGGATCCGGACCAGGCAGAGCGAGTAGCCGGGCGAGTCGGCCGTGTCGTCGCCCTCGTTGATGCGGCGGAGCTCGCTCAGGTAGTTGAGGTAGCGGGTCTTCTGGGCCAGGTAGACCGTGGGCTCCAGCGAGATCTTGAGCTTCCCGTCGGTTTGCTCCTTGAACGGCACGTACTCGCCGAAGCCTTTCGGCAGATCCGTCCGCGAGACTGCGTCGGGCGCACTGGTGATCAACTCCGTGGCGGGAAAACTGACGTTATTCTCGGCGCTCGTGGTCTCGCCGCCCTCCGTGCCGCCGGCCGCCGCACTCAGGGTCATGGCCATGCCCAGGAACGACTGGTCGCTGCGGCGCATCGACCCTTGGAGCGTCTCGCGGAACTTGGTCAGCTCCGTGGCCAACTCGCGCTCGATCTCGTGGCGGTGCTTGGTGAGCCGGGCTTCCCCCCAGATGTCGGGCTGCTTGGCGACCACGGTGCCGTACGTCTCGATCCTCCGCTCCAGCCAATCGATTGCCTTGGCCACGTCCCCGACCGGCAGGCTCTCCGGCCGGACGGGGCGGCAATACGCAGAAACACCAGCCGGCATCGGACCGGCGGCCGCGGCAGGGCCCGCCGCCAAGCCCACCGCCAGGAGCGACACGACAATTGTCAAGATGTGCGGATTAGGCAACCTATCCATGGTTCACCCTCCAGCCGGGGTAAAGATCCGTCTTCACACCAATCCAATAGGCTGATGCCTTCGTTCTAGCGAGGCAGGGCCTCAGACCGAGGCGAGAGGTCAGGGTTCAGGGTTTGCACGTATACGTGGAACTCCAAGTCCTGAACCCTGAACCCCGAACCCTGCCCCCCCGCAAACTTGACTCATTTGCGCCAACGTCCGAAGCCAAGTGCCCCAGAGACCCGGGTTTCCGCATCAATCCGTTTGGATGGGCTGTATAAGGAATCGCCCAGGTGCCATTGGGGAATCACCCGAACCCCAAAAGGTCCCGTTATACCGGTCCCAGAAAGTTTAACCCCAGCAGGAAGGGGGCGGGAACCCCCATCTTCTCGCCGGTCAAGGGTGCATTGACACCTAGCGAGGGGCCTCGGACGGCCGAACGGCAGACCGGGCCAAGCCCGGAGGGCCACGAGGCTCCCGGCCCCCGGCCGGCGGCTCCTTTTAGGATCGGCCGAAAAATAACTTCCCGACTTCCGAAGCAGGCACACGCCGTGTGCCGTCCGCCGGCTACGGCACACGCCGTGTGCCTGCTACTCCGCAAATGCGGAAACTATTCTTCGGCTCTTCGGCCGATCCTTAGTTGGCCAGGAAGTCGTTGGGAAGACGGCGGCTATCGATCTCGTCGGGGAGGTTCTTGCCGGTGTCTTCGTTCTGCACCCACATGTGACGGTGCTTGAACCAGGCCCCGTTGTTGGTCCCGTCGGCGCGGACGATCATGGGGGTCTCGTTTTCGCGCGGCCCGTCGCCGCGCTTGCCGGAAAGGACCCGGCGGGACCAGCCTTCGGTCTGCGGGGTGAACAGGTCGGTCGAGTAGTGCCGGGCGTTGGAGAAGACGACGTCGGCGGAGCCGTCCTCGTCCACGTCGACGAAGCGGAGGCCGGCGTCGCGACCCTGGGCGTCGACGATCGTCGTCCCTTCCGGAAGCGAGAAGGGCATGCGCTCCCAGCTCTGCCGATCGGCCGCCCGGCGAAACACGCCTCGTTGCTTCTCGTTGCCGACCACCAGCTCACACACGCCGTCCGGGTCGAGGTCGCGGAGGCGCACGCCGCGGTCACGGCCGTCCAAGCTTGTGGAGATGGGCTCGTCCAGCTCGAGCCCGGCGAGCCCGGCGGGGTCGGCGTTCCATTGGCTCCCGTCGAAGTGCCACACGCCGGACGCTTGCTCGCTGCGGATCAGGATGCTCGCGGAGCCGACGTTCTGAAGCACGCCGAAGCGAACGCCCGCGTCGCGCCGATCCCCGTTCTCGTCCACCTGGACGATCTGGACGGGGAAACCGCCGGTCGTCCACTTGCCCGTTTCCGCGGACCAGACGCGCGTCTGGCGCACCTTCTCGTTGCCGATGACCACGTCCATGTAGCCGTCGTTGTTCAGGTCGGCCAGCCGCACGCCGTTGTCCTGGCCGTTGGCCGCGCGGAGGGGTTGTCCGCCAAGCAAGTTCTCGTCGAAACGCTCCTGGACCTGGTGGAAGTTGAGAAACCGGACCTTCCCGGCGTGCTTGGCGGCCGCGTGATCGATCATCTCGATCACCTGGCGGTTGTCGATCCAGCCGTGCGTGTGGAAGCAGAGCGAGAAGACGCCCCGCTTGGCGACCGCCGCGTCGACGGCGGCCTTCAGGTCGCGGACCGTGACGGGGCTGCATACCCCGTTCAAATGCTGCGCGTCCCAATCGCTGGGCATCAGCGTGGGAAACTCCCAGCAGAGCCGGCCGATCACGTACGGATACGGATAGTCCTCGACGTAGTTCGCCATCACGCGATCGGTGGGGATGTACTTGCGGAACTTCTCCCGGCCGTCGTCGTCGTAGACCGACGCGCGGGGCAGTTGGGGGTCGCTTGCCGTGAAGAGTTGGAACACGGAGGAGTCGATCGTCAGGAAGTTGCGCTGCGGGGTCGTCTTGTTGTAGACCTCGGTGAAGAACCGCGGGCTGACCGAGTTCATCGAGTCGCAGCA
>DATKZH010000410.1:0-2863 GCA_035528065.1 Thermoguttaceae bacterium
TGGAACTCCTCGCAGGTCGGCGAGATGCGGAACTCCTCGCAGGTCGGCAAGATGTGGGACTCCTCGCAGGTCGTGAAAAAGAACCACTGACAAAACAACCGCCTGGGGATCACGCGATGCCGCGTGCACTGAACCATTCTCCCGTATCGCCCGCCCCCCGCGCCCCATCTTCCCAGGCGGGGCCGGGGTGCGCGGGCGTTTCTTTTGGACCAGAGGCCGAGTGATGGAATACCACCCCGCCGCCGACATCTTCCCGCTCGACGAAGAGCACATCCCTGAGCTTGCCGCAGACATCAAGAAACAGGGGCTCCTCTGCCCGATCGAAACCCTTGACGGCAAGATCATCGACGGGCGTCGCCGGTTCCTGGCCTGCAAGAAGGCGAAGGTGGAGCCGCAGTTCGTCAATGTCAAGTCGCTGGTCGAAGACCCGATCGCCTACGTGCTTTCGCTGAACCTGGAGCGAAGGCACCTGAGTGTTTCCCAGCGGGCGATGGTCGGAAACCGGGCGAGGGCGATGTACGAAGAGCAAGCGAAGGAACGGCAGAAGGAGCACGGTGGTACAGCCCCGGGGAAATCAAAAACACTTGTGAAGAAATCTACACAAGTGTCCGGCAAGTCCCGCGACCAAGCCGGCGCTGCTGTCGGCGTTTCGGGTTTCTCGATTGACCGGGCCCGCACGGTCCAAGAGAAGGGTATCCCTGAAGTGGCCCAAGCCGTCGAGGCGGATCGTATCTCCGTCAATCGGGATGCGGAAATCGCAAAGCTGCCCACTGAAGAGCAACCGGCTGCCCTCCAGGAAGCCTTGCAGCCCCGCTCTGCTTCGCCACGACCGAAGAAGCGGAACGAAGAACCCGAGGGCGACGAGCCCGAACCCGGCAAGCTCCGAGGCAAGGGAATCTTTATAGCGAACGAAGCGATTGACTGCCTGAAACGGATTCCAAAAAACGACGCTCTTAGGAAGCGTGGCTTCCAGCTCGTAACGGATTGGATCAGGCATAACAAATGAGGTGCCCCCATGACGAAACGCTGCGAAGAGTAACGGCGCCATCGGAGTAGGGCGATCAGCAAAAAGCAAGGTCAAGCGAACCTAACGGAGCCCCAGTCCATGACCGTCATCTTCCCTCGCGACAGAACTTTTCCGCGCACGATCGCCCTTCACGAGATTGCCGCGGGCGACATTGTGCGGATTCATTTCTACGTCGGGAAGCTCCAGCGGGGCGGAAAGGTCACTGGCCTGGTGACCGGCGAGCCGGGCTGCCAATTTCGCAGGCGGGTGGGGCGGGGCCAAAAGCGGACGAAATACTGGATCGATCTCCAGCGTGTCGTGGGCGGCCCTCCGTTCTGTATTTGTACCGAAGTCATTACCAGGGTTGAACTTATTGCACCAGGCCCACGCAGCCTGATAGCGCAAGACTAACGGAACCACTGAACGGACACTCATGGCACGGACGACTCGGAATTATCTCGCAATCCCAACCTCTCCGATTACCATAGTGGTAACGAGTGGGGTTACTTCAGCCGGGCGACCGTCCCGACGGAGCGAGCCGGCGCCGTACGTGCGCCATGATCCGAGCGTCCGTCCGAAACCTAACCGACTACCTCGTCACAGTTTACGTCCCGTCGCGGATGGAACTGTCCGTCGGTGCGATTCACCAGCTCGCGGTGGCGTGCCGGCAACTGGAGGCGTTCGCGGGGCGACCGCTCTTGCCGGCCGACCTGGACGAGGATCTCGTTCGTCGCTTCCTCTCGGGCTTCCGGTCGTCTCATGCGGCGGCCACGACGAACTCCAGGCGTCGGGACATCCTGGCGGTGTGGCAAAACGCATTCGACGAGGGGTACGCCGAACAGCCGCCACGTCGCAAGCGGATTCCGACGGCGACGGCCAACGGCGACTTGCCCCGTGCCTGGTCGGTCGACGAGGTGTCCAGGATTCTGGCGGCAGCCTCGCAGGATGCGTGGCCGATTGCGGGACTCCCCGCCGCGGACTGGTGGGTTTCATTCCTGCTGGTCTTATACGATACCGGCGAGCGGCGGGGAGCCGCATTGGCGGTCAGCCCGCGGGACATGGATTTCGAGCACGGCTGTATTCTCTTCTCGAAGACCAAGACCGGGCGCCAACGCTGGTGCCACCTCCACAGCGACACCCTGGCCGCGTGCAAGAGGCTTCACGACCCGATGCGGCCGCGCATGTGGCCCTGGCCGTTCACGTCGAACGCGTTGGAGAAGCGGCTGAAGCGAATCCTATTGCGTGCCAAGGTGTGGCACCCGCCGGGCCGGCTGTTCCGGCTATTCCGGATCACGTCGGGGACGTTGGTCGAGCAAGCCGGCGGCCCCGGCGACAAGCACCTGGGCAACAGCCGGGCCGTCTTCGAGCGGCACTATCTCGACCGGCGATTCATGCCGGACACGCTACAGTTCTTGCCCCGGCCACAAGTTCCATAGGGTCGTCGCTTCCTAATGCCGCCGTCTGCCGAATAGGTAGGCGGCGGCGTTCGTTTTGTTCCGCAGTTACGCCCCCATCCGACAACAACCCAAGCACGGCGTGCCGTGTGACACGGACACATGAGAACATAGCGATTTTCCACCCGGAGCGGACCTGTCCGCTCGAAGGCGAGAATAGCTGCGGACTTCGAGAGCCGCGGAGCGCTCGCCAGAGCCACCCCTTTTGTGTTTTTTTGTGTGCGACTGGGCGGAACCCTTTGTGGCGAACGGGCTTCGGTACAACGAGGTGGAGTCACCGGGGAAAGAGAGGGGGGCAACAGGATTTGCACCACCACGCGATCGCCCCGACGGGTGGAGTCACCGGGGAAAGAGAGGGGGGCAACAGGGCAACCGGCAGACGGACCTCAGGTCCGTCCCGGTG
>DATKZH010000411.1:0-13080 GCA_035528065.1 Thermoguttaceae bacterium
CTCGCCCCTCGACCCACCCTACGCGTCCTGCCAGACGCGCGAGACCCGATTGAATATGAGCATCGAATTCAAGCTGCCCGAGCTGGGCGAAAACGTGGAGACCGGCGACGTGGTCAACGTGCTGGTCGCCGAGGGGGACACGATCGAGGCGAACCAGCCGGTCTGCGAGCTGGAGACCGACAAGGCGGTCGTGGAGATCCCCTGCCCGCACGCCGGCAAGATCGTCCAGGTCCACTTCCAGAAGGGCGACACGGTGAACGTAGGCCAGGTCCTGTTGACCCTGGAAGCGGAGGAAGGAGCGCCCGCGGCGGAAGAAGCCCCGTCGGCCGGCGAGGCTGCACCCGCGTCAGCTCCTGAGGAATCACCCCCTGCCGAGCAAGCTCCGCCCGCGGAGACGGGCGCCAGTTGCCCCATCCCCGCCGGACCGGCCGCCCGGCGGCTGGCTCGCCGGCTCGGCGTCGATCTCCGGGGCGTGCGGGGGAGCGGCACGCGGGGCCGGATCACGGCCGACGACGTCCGCGCGGCGGCCGGGCCCGGCGCGGCGACGATCCACGAGCCCGAGGCGGCGCCGGCCACGGCTGCCTCTGCTGCGACGGCGAGCTTGGAGCCGGTCGTGCCGCCGGGCGAGCCGGGCGAGGACGCCTGGGGGCCGGTCCGCCGCGAAAAAATGTCCCGCATCCGGCAGACGATCGCCGCCCAAATGAGCCGCTCGGCCAGCACCATCCCGCACGTGACGAACTTCGACGACGCCGACGTGACCGACCTGGAGAATCTGCGCAAGGGTGTGCCCAAAGGCTACCTCGGCGCGAACGTCAAGCTGACCGCCATGCCCTTCGTGATGAAATCCGTGGCGATCGGGCTCCGTCGGCATCCGCTCGTGAACGCCAGCCTCGACGAAGAGAGCCACCAGATCATCTACAAGCAATACGTCCACGTCGGCGTGGCGGTCGATACGCCCCGGGGGCTCGTCGTGCCGGCGATCCGCAACGTCGACCGAATGACCATCCCCGAGATCGCCCGGGCGCTGGCCTCCGTGGCCGAGCGGGCGCGGGCCGCGCAGTTCAGCGTCGACGACCTCCGCGGCGGCACGTTCACCGTGAGCAACCTCGGCGCGGTCGGCGGCCAGTACAGCACGCCGATCATCAACTACCCGGAGGCCGCCCTGCTGCTTCTGGGCCGATCGCGGTGGATGCCGGTCGTGCGCGAGGGGAAGATCGAGCCCCGGCTCTTGATGCCGCTGAGCCTCTCCTACGACCACCGCATCATCGACGGCGCCACGGCGGCGCGGTTCCTCAACGAAGTGATCGACCTGCTCCAGTCGCCGGGCAGGCTGCTGTTGGCGGAGTGAGGAGAATGAGGGTTGAGTGTCAAGGCAAAGGAGGGCATGGTTGGGAGAACCACCGATGTCAACGTCGTCGACCATCAAGACCGAGGCACACCGTCTCGTGGATCAACTTCCTGACGATGCCTCCTGGGAGGACCTGATCTACCAGATTTACGTTCGGCAATCGATCGAGGCGGGGCTGCGGGACGCCGAGGCCGGGCGCGTGGAAACGGTAGGCGAAGTGCGGCGCTCTTTCGGGTTGCCCGAATGACTGTGTACTGAACGCGGAACGCGTGCCGAGGCAACGATGTAGGCGCCGGGCACGCTGCTGGCCGAGTGAAGTGTTCAGGGTTGGAAGGGTCAGGCGATGACGACAGACTGGCTCAATGCACAAGAGAAGGCCGCGCGCACAGCCAAGTGGGCCAACACAATGACGAAGTGGCTGGTCAGCAGAACGAAAAGCAGGAGAGCGTGGCGAATGGTCACGTTCACGGGCCCAAGCGGCGGCGAATCGCGAGGGATCGTAGACCTTCTGGCGATCAGGAAGGACCATACCACCGAGAAAGCTGGGCTGAAGCGAGGCGATCTGTTCGAAATGATTCTGATCCAGGTAAAGGGTGGCGGTGCCGTGTGGCCGTCGAAGACTGACATTGAGCGCCTTCAGAAGGTCGCTCGGTACTACAGGGCTCGCGACGTGGTCCTGGCCGAATGGCGCCCCGGGAAACAGCCAACTCTGTATCGCCTCAGGAAACGCTTGCCGACGTGTTTCTCTCGGAAAGCTGCTTGGATACCCGTTGCCTCTGCGGAGGATGTTTTCGACTGACCTCTGGCCCCTGAACACTCCTCATGAATACTCAACTCGCTATCCTCGGCGCCGGCCCCGGCGGATACGCGGCCGCCTTTCTGGCCGCGGACCTCGGTATGCAGGTAACCCTGGTCGACTTGGAGCCGCGGCTGGGCGGCGTGTGCCTGTTGCGGGGCTGCATCCCCTCGAAGGCCCTGTTGCACGTGGCCAAGGCCATGGCCGAGGCCGAGCATCTGGCCGAATGGGGCGTCTCCTTCTCCAAGCCGAAGATCGACCTCGACGTTATGCGGAAGCGCAAAGAGCGGGTCATCGCCACGCTCACCGGCGGGCTGAAGCAGTTGGCCAAGAAACGCAAGGTCCAGGTGATCCAGGCTCGGGCCCGCTTCGCTGATTCGCAAACGCTCCGGCTCGACCCGGTCGGCGACAAACCGCCCGAGGACGACACCCTCCGCTTCGAGCACTGCATCGTGGCCGCCGGGTCGCGGCCCGTCACGATCCCCGGGCTGGACCTGCCGACCGACCGCGTGATGAGCTCTTCCGGGGCGTTGGAGCTCGCCGACGTGCCGGAGTCGATGCTCGTGGTCGGCGGTGGCTACATCGGCTTGGAGCTGGGGAGCGTGTACGCCGCGCTGGGGAGCCGCGTGTCGGTCGTCGAGCTGACCGACGGCCTCCTGCCCGGGGCCGACCGCGACCTGGTCAAGCCGCTCCACAAGCGTTTGGAGCGCGAGTTCGAGGCCATCTGGCTGAACACCAAGGTGGTCGGCGCGGCTGAGAAGGGGAAGACGATTGAGGTCACGTTCGAGGGCGAGGTGGACGAGAAGGTCCGCCGGTTCGACCGCGTGCTGGTCTCCGTGGGGCGCCGCCCGAACAGCGCCGAGCTGGGGCTGGAGAACACGCGGGTCGAGATCGACGAGCGGGGGTTCGTGGTCGTCGACAACCGGGGCCGGACCGCTGACCCGCACGTCCTGGCCATCGGCGACGTGGCCGGCGAGCCGATGCTTGCCCACAAGGCCGCCCATCAGGGCAAGGTCGCCGTCGAAGCGTTGGCCGGCGAGCCGGCCGTGTTCGACCCTCGGGCGATTCCGGCGGTCGTGTTCACCGACCCGGAGATCGCCTGGGCCGGCGTGACCGAAACCGTGGCCGAAAAGGAGGGCCGCGAGGTCCAAATCGCCCAGTTCCCTTGGGCCGCCAGCGGCAGGGCCCAGGCCGTGGGGCGAACCGAGGGGCTGACCAAGTGGGTGATCGACCCGGAGAGCGACCGGCTGATCGGCTGCGGGATCGTCGGGCCGGGGGCGGGCGACCTGATCGGCGAGGCCGTGCTGGCCATCGAGATGGGCGCGGCCGTCGGCGACGTGGCCGAGAGCATCCACCCCCACCCCACGTTCTCCGAGACGCTGGCCGTCGCCGCCGAAGTCCACCTCGGCACGGCCACCGACCTCTACCGCCCGAAGCGTACGAGGTAAGCCTTTCCGTTTTTCTGACCCCTTTCGCACGTCGCCATGCACTCTCAGGGCATGACAGCGGCAACGGCAGATCGGCAGGCCGAGATGGCCGCCCTGGTGCAGGCGCATCAGGCGGGCGTATGGCGCTACTTGCGCTTCCTCGGCTGCGACCCAACCGAGGCCGACGACCTGGTGCAGGAGACGTTCCTGGCCGTCTTGCGCGAGGGGTTCGAGGTCCGCTCGCCGGCCGAGACGGCCGCGTATCTACGCACGGTCGCGCGGAACCGCCTCCTCATGGCCCGGCGAAAAGAGCGCCGCTCGCCGCCGGCCGTCGACCTGGAGGCGGCCGAGGCGGTCTGGGCCCGGATGGCGGGCGACGACGGCCTGAGCGACTACCTGGTCGCCCTGAGCGATTGCCTCGAAAAGGCCGTCAACCCACGGGTGCGCAGGGCGTTGGACCTTCAGTACCGCGATCGGGCGAGTCGTGCCGAGATCGCGGCCGACCTGGACCTGGCCGTCGAAGGCGTGAAGACGCTCCTGCGCCGTGCTCGATCTGCCCTGCGGGATTGCGTGGAGAGGAAACTGGGACGATGAGCCAGCCAACCGACCCCCAACGCGACGAGCTCGACGATCGCCTCGTGGATCGAGCGCTCCGCGAGGTGCTCGGGGGCGAGTCGCCGCCCGACCTGTCCGACCGGATCCTCGCCGCTGTCGAGAAGCAAGGTTCTGTTTCATCGCAGCGAAAGGAGAAGGTCATGGACAAGTCGAGAAGAGCTTATCGTTTGTGGCTCGTGGGTGCGCTGGCGGCGTGTCTGTTGGTGGGCATCGCCGTCGCGCTGATGTTGCCCGGCCCGACCCGCAGGATGGCGCGCGAAGCCGGCGGGGCAGCGCCGGGCGCGGGGGCGGATTTGGATGACGGCCAACGGAGTCCGGCGGGGTCGATGTACGTGGAGTTGGCCGAGGCGGAAAAGCACGCTGCGAGCGCGACGATGGCGGCGCCGACAAGTGGCGAGGCCAGCACTCCCAATGTCGGCATTGGCCGGAAGGCCGAAAACTTGACGATGATGGTCACGCCGCAGATCATCATCCAGGAAGAAGAGGAGTCCCGCGCGCCGGATGGGTCTGCTGAATCGATGCTTGGCACATCCGAAGGCCAGGGCCCGGGGCGGGCCGGCGACCGGTACGATCGGCTGGTTGAAAACCCATTCCGCATGGTGAAGGACCATCCGCTGTCGACGTTTTCGATCGACGTGGACACGGCTTCGTATGCCAACGTGCGGCGGTTCCTGTTGGCCGAGGGGCGGCTTCCGCCGCCGGACGCGGTCCGGATCGAGGAGCTGGTCAACTACTTCGACTACGACTACGCCGGCCCGGAGGACGACGTGCCGTTTGCCGCCCACATCGAGGTGGCCGGCTGCCCGTGGAAGGCCGGCCACCGGCTCGTCCGCGTCGGCTTGAAGGGGCGCCAGATCGAGAACGAGCAGCGCCCGGCGGCTAACCTGGTGTTTCTGCTGGATGTCTCCGGCTCGATGGACTCGCCCGACAAGCTCCCGCTGTTGAAGGAAGGGATGAAGCTGTTGGCCGGGCAAGTGCGTGAGGACGATCGGGTGGCGATCGTGGTCTACGCGAGTGCCGAAGGGCTGGCCTTGCCTTCCACGTCGGGGGCCGAGCGCGAGAAGATCATCGCCGCGCTCGACCAGCTCGAGGCAGGCGGCTCGACCGCGGGCGGGGCCGGAATCGAGCTGGCCTACCGGGTTGCCCAGGAGAACTTCATCGAGGGCGGCGTCAACCGCGTGCTGTTGTGCACCGACGGCGATTTCAACGTCGGCACGAGCAGCACCGGCGACCTGGTCCGCATGGTCGAGGAGCGGGCGAAGAAGGGCGTGTTCCTCTCGGTGCTCGGCTTCGGGCGCGGCAACCTCAACGACGCGATGATGGAGAACATCTCCAACAAGGGGAACGGCAACTACGCCTACATCGACGGCATCACCGAAGCCCGTAAGGTGCTGGTCGAGCAGGCGGGCGGCACGCTCGTGACGATCGCCAAGGACGTGAAGATCCAGATCGAGTTCAACCCGGCCCGGGTCGCCGCCTACCGGCTGATCGGCTACGAGAACCGCATCCTGGCGGCCGAGGACTTCAACGACGACAAGAAGGACGCGGGCGAGATCGGGGCGGGGCACACGGTGACGGCCCTCTACGAAGTGGTGCCGGCCGGAGAGGAAGTGGACGTGCCGAGCGTCGATCCGCTCAAGTACCAGACGCCTACGCGCGACAGCGACGACGAGTCGGTCCGCAAGGAGGCGCTCACGCTCAAGCTCCGCTACAAGGCCCCCGACGGCGATACGAGCAAGCTCTTGGAGTTCCCGGTGGTCGACTCGGGTGGCGCCTTCGGCAAGGCGAGCCCCGACTTCCAGTTCGCCGCGGCGGTCGCCTCGTTCGGCATGCTGCTTCGCGGCTCGGAGCACCAGGGCGACGCAACGTACGACGCCGTCGTCGAGATCGCCACGGCGGCCAAGGGCCCCGACGTCCACGGCTACCGGGCGGAGCTGCTGGAGATGGTGCGCAGGGCCAAGGCGCTCGCCGGGCGCTGAGCCGCCCCGCCGACACGAGGCCGGTGGATTCCAGACGCAAGCGGCTATTGCCAGAACGCCAGGAGCACCCAGTCGTGCATCTCGATCTCCGAGTCCTCGTGCCCGACGGGAGAATTGCGGAGGAAGAGGTCCTCGAAATCGCAGCCTTCCAGGAACTGCTCGAAATCGCCGGGCCATAGCGTCTCGGTGAGCCCGCTTTCCAGAAGCGCGTCGGCGAGCGCGTCGCTGACGGCGCAAGGCTGGATTGGGTCTGGGTCGAAGTCGGGCACCTGCAGGAGTAGCGAAGCCACGTCGTACACGAAGGCGGTGTCCCGGCCCTCGCCGGCGTCGGCGTACACTTCGTCGAAGGAGATCGCCCGACTGAAGAACGCCGGCCCGTAGAGCTTCGTGTACTGCGGCGTGGCCACCAGCGTGTCGACGCCCGCGGAGCCGTATAGTTGGGCGAGGTCGTTGCCGCCGGTGGCATGAGCGTATACCCAGCGGAACGACTTGGCGCGGTTGAAGAACCCGTCGCCGTAGAGCTTGGCTTCCTCCGGCCACGACCTGAACGTGTCGTCTCCGTTGGGGTCGTCGTAGAGGACGGCCACGTCGTCGTTGCCGGGGCTGGAGAACGCGTGCACCTGGCGAAACCCCTTCGCCCGGTTGAAGAACCCGTCGCCGTAGAGCTTGGCTTCGTCGGGCGACGACCTGAACGCGTCGTCTCCGTTGGGGTCGTCGTAGAGGACGGCCACGTCGTCGTTGCCGGGGCTGGAGAACGCATGCACCTGGCGAAACCCCTTCGCCCGGTTGTAGAAGCCGTCGCCGTAGAGCTTGGCTTCGCCGGGCCAGAACTTGAAGGTGTCCTTGGCCTCCGGGTTGTCGTAGAGGACGGCCAGGTCGTCGTTGCCGGGGCTCGAGAAGGCGTGGACCCAGCGAAAATCCTTCGCCCGGGTGTAGAAGCCGTCGCCGTAGAGCTTGGCTTCGCCGGGCCAGAACTTGAAGGTGTCCTTTCCGGCGGGGTCGTCGTGGAGCACGGCCACGTCGTCGCCCGCGGCGGTGCTGAACGCGTGCACCCAAGGGAACGACCTCGCCTGGATGAAAAACCCGTCGCCATAGAGCTTGGCCCGGTCGGGCCAGGCTTGGAAGGTGTCCTTCCCGGCGGGATCGCCGTAAAGCGCGGCCACGTCGTTCCCACCGCCGCCGTCGACGGTGATCGACTCGACGTTGGACGCCGTGATCCGGTACCCGTCGCCGGACAGCGTGGCGTGCCCGGGGGTCGCTTTGAGCGTCTCGTCGCCCGGCGTGCCACGGACGTAGATCACGTCGTTGCCGCCTGCCCCGTCGAAGGTGATCGAGCTGGCTTCGGCGTCCAGATCGTACGTGACCCCGTTGACGGTGATCCGGTGGGGCGAGTTGGCGTCGAACTCGACCCGGTCATCGCCGTCCGTTCCGTACAGGGTGACGCTTCCGCCGTCCTGGCGCACGAGGTTCGTCAGTCGCAGATCGAACGCGACGCCGGTCGCCGTCACGCCGGAGGCGGCGCTGGCCTTGAGGTAGTACGTGGTCGAGGCGTCGGTCGGCCAATCGATCCTGAGGCCGCCGTCGACCGACACGGAAGTGGCCAGCTCGTTGAAATGCTCGTCGCAAAGCGTCAGGGTCAAGCCGCCGGGCGCGGCCGAAAGCGTCGCTTCGAGCGTGAGGAGGCCCTCGTGAGTCGTCTCGAATCGGTACCACAGATCGCCGGCGTCGAGATGGCTGCCCGAAAGCTCCAGGAAGTCGACCGGCTCCAGGCCGTCCACCCGGCAGGTCACGCGGACGAGTTCCGAGTCGGGATCGAGTATCGGGTGTACCGAAATCGCGTCGGCGGAGACCACGTAGAGGTAGTCTTCGACTCTCACGCCCCGCCTGACGGGCGAGTCGTGCTCGATCGAGCCACGGAACTGTATTCCAAGGTGTGAGCCCGGCGCGGCGGTCACGTCGATCTGGAAGACGAGCATCTCGTCTTCGCGGACCGACCTGCGCGTCTCGCGGTAGCCGTCGCCGTCTTCGTCGACGCGCTCCCAATAGACTCGGGCGGAGGGCATCGCCAGCACCTGGTGCTCGGCGAACCAGCCGAAGGCATGATGATCGACTTCCGCTTCCGACGTCGAGAACCGCTCGAACGTGTACTGATCGACCAAACGCGGCCGGGCGAGGTCGGTTACGTCGAACAGCACGACCTGGGTGGGGCCGTTGCCGCCGATCGGCGTGTTGCGGCCGACGGCGAGGATGTGGTTCGCGTCGATTAGCTGCATGTAGCTGTTGTAGCCCGGCAGGGTGACGTGGCCGCAAGACTGCGGCTGGGCCGGGTCGCTGAGATCCAGGGCGAACAGCGGATCGACGTCGCGGAACGTGGTCAGAAAGGCCCGCTCGCCCAGGAATCGAACCGAGCGAATCCTCTCTCCCAAGGCCAGATTCTGCGTGGCGCCGACCAGCTCGAGCAGGCCGCCGTCGTCGCGCAGGACGAAGAGCACGTTCTCCGACCGGCTCGTCCAGTTGCCGGACCGGGAGTTGCTGATGGTCGTCGCGATTCGCAGGTATCCCCCATATTCGTCGGCCGAGAACTGATTCAGCATGGTCCCGGCGACCTGGCCCTGGGCGACCAGCTCGACGTCGCCGCCGTCGGCGTCCCAGTCGAACTTGAGGATTCGCGTGACGGCTCCATCCTCCCACGTGTTTCCCCGATCGAACACGTAGAGATTGTCCAGCGAGCCGTAGATCTTGCTCGCGCCGGACGTGAAGATGCCCGTCGACTCGGTGATCCCGGGCTCGTCGCCGCTCATGTTCAGCGAGACCACGGTCACGAGGCTCCGGTCGTCCGCCGAGAGCGGCTGGAACAAATTTGCCGAGTGGAGCAGCCCGGTGCAAAGCAGCTCTCCGTCGGGCGCGTAGCTGGCGTAGTGCGGGAGGAAGCGGTCCATGTCCGCCGTCACGCGCTCGATGTATTGCTCGCGGGTTTCGTAGACGTACGTGGTCCCCGGCGCCAGGATGAGGTTATCTCCCGACTCGGAGATCGTCCCTTCGCCCTCCGACGATACCGTCGTCCGTATCGGCTCCGGCAACCAGCGATTGACCCCGTCGTCGCGGAGCACCAGGAAGATGAAGTCGTCGATGCGGCGCGACTCGACGTAGGCGCCGTCGAGCCTCGTCTTCTCGACCATCGTGGGCGAGGCCCGGTCCGAGACGTCGTACACGGTGACCCACGTCACGGACCTCCGCGGCCACGGCCACCAGCCGTCGAGCGCGTCGACTTCCGCGCCCAGCGGCACGTCGGGCAGAATCGGCTGGTCCACCCATTTCCGCGAGATGACCGCCAAGCGGTCCCCGTGCAGATATTCGCCGATCACCTGGTCGCCTTCGATGGCGACGCGCGATACGATCGACGTTTCCTCCGCGGGCCAAGACTTGGCGATGATCAGCTCGCCGCCCGTCAGGACGTAGAGATAGTTGCCGTCGGTCTCGACGACGTCGCCCTCATCCACGCCCGCAACCTGGACGTTGGTCTCGGAATGGTCGGGCGAGGACGGCATGGGCCCAACGGAAGTCGGTTCGTCAGATGTCTGAAGGACCGCGTAGCCGCCGTCGACTTGAGAGAAGGGGCGGTACTCTTCGACCAATCCGAACAAGTGTTCGTAGCGCGCCAGTGCGTCGTCGAGCAGGAACTGCTTGAAGTCGGCCAGGGAATCGAACCGCGGAAGCACGTCCTCGACCGAGGTGCCGACCCACACCGTCACCTCGGCCTTCAACGCGCCGTCGACGGTGTACGTGAACGTGTCGTCGCCCGTGTAGCCGGCCGGCGGCGTGTACCAGATCGACGCGCCCTCCTCGCTGACCGCGGCGGTTCCGCCTGCGCTGGTTTCGGTGACGCCCGTGATGCGGCCCGCCCCGGAGTAGTCCGCGCCGAACAGGTCGCCCGCCAGGACGGGCAGGGCGTTGTCCCGGCTGTCCGCCTCGACCCGATAGACGTCGTCGCGAACCCGGCGGATCACGTTGACCGTCATCGTCTCCTGCATCAACCCGTCGACGGTGTAGGTGAAACGGTCCTCGCCGTAGAAATCGGGCGCGGGCGAGTAGACGACCGTCTCTCCATCCGCGGCGATCGTCACCGCGGCTCCGTGCTCGGATGGCCCCGCGGAAGTGATCCGGCGGGGACCGACGTAATCGTCCGACTCGCTGGAGGCGAAATCGTTCGCCAGCGGGTCCAGCTCGTTCTCCAGGCTGTTCTGATCGACCGCGAACGAGTCCCCTGCCAGATAGTCCACGAAGGAAACGGTGACGGTCGCTTCGTACTTGCCGTCAACGGTATAGGTGAATTTGTCGGCGCCCCCCTCGGCGGGCACGAATCGGAGGCGTCGGCCGCCGTCCGATATCGTCACCGTGCCCCCGTTGGCCGTCTCGCTGACGGCCGTGATCCGGCCGGGGCCTGGGTAGCGCGCTCCAAAGTGGTCGTTATCCAGAACGTCAAGCACGTACTCGGCGCACGAGGGATCCGGGATGAGCCGGAAGCTGTCGCCGACGGCGATGGGCCCCACGTGGATTCTGACGTTCGCCTGAAACTCGCCGTCGACCGTGTAGCGGAACTCATCGGTCCCGCGGAAACCCTCCGGCGGCGTGTACACGAGCGAGCGGCGGTTCGCCGCGATCGTTACGACGGCTCCCTCGGACGTTTCGCTGACCGACGTGATGATTCCATCGCCCTGATAGCCGTTCCCCTTGAAGTCGTTCCGCAGCACGTCGAGGACGTTGTCGACCGTGTCCTCGTAGACGCGCGTACCCGTGGAATTGAAGAGATCGTCGCGGACCGGGCGCGTGACGTCCACCGTCACCGTGGCCCGGTGCTTGCCGTCCGCGATGTACTCGAAGGTGTCCGTCCCCTCGAAGCCGGCCGGGGCCGAATAGAGGACGCCCTGGCCGTTGGCCGTGATCTCGACCGTCCCGCCATGCTCCGTCTCGCCGACCGAGGTGACGCGATCGATCACGTCGCGCTCGACATGCCGGTTACCGTCCCAGAACACGAAGCAGTCGTTGTGCGTCACCATCAGGGGATGATCGGTGCTGTTCACGTCCACCTCGTACCGGTCGTCCCGAACCGGGCGGTGAACCTGAAGTCGGACGGAGGCCTCGTAGACGCCGTCGACGACGTACGTGAAACGGTCCCCGCCTACGAAATCGGCCAGCGGCGTGTAGATCACGCTCGTGCCGTCGTCGGAGATCGTCACCGTCCCGCCGCTCGTCGGCTCGGTGACCCAGGTGATCTGGCCGGCGCCCGGGTATCCGGGCCAGAAGGGATCGTTGGCCAGCACGTCGAGCACGTTGTTCTCGCTCTGCTGAACGATGTCAGGGTATCTGTCATCCTCCAGGGGATTGGGGATCTCGATCTTCACCTGGGCCGGGTAGAGGTCGTCGACGATGTAGACGAACGCGTCTTTACCGAAGGCGTCACGGGGCGGCGTGTAGAGGAGCGACTTGCCGTCGGCCGCAATCGCCGCCTCGCTCCCCAGGCTGGTCTCGCTGATGGACGTGACCCGGCCGGGGCCGTCGTACTCGGGCCAGAACGGGTCGTTGGCCAGCACGTCGAGCACCCTCGCTTCCCCATCGGGCGGGAACTCGTACTCATCGAACGCCAGCGGCGAGGAGATGGTGACCGTCACGGTCGCCGACAGCGAGTTGTCGACGTAATAGACAAACGTCTCCGGCCCGAAGAAATCGGCCGGCGGGGCGTACCGAATGGCACCGCCATCGTCCGCGATCTCGACCCTCCCCCCCTGGCTGCCGTAGCTCACGGAGGTGATCCGCAGCCCCCCCACATAGCCGGGCGGGAACACGTCGTTGGCCAACACGTCCAGCAGTTGCGGGCCGCGGTTCTGATGGACCGAGAACGAGTCGTCGGCCAGCTCGGCGACGCCCACGTCCAACAGCAGCCGGTGCGCGAGCGGCTCGAACGACAAGCGGCGCTGCGAGCGACGGGGCCGAGAACCGTGCATCCGCGGTGGAGGATTTCTCATGGGGGCTATATCCAAGCACCTTTCCCCTTGGGAGTAAGACTCTCACTATCTCTGCCCCCCCGTCCATTATGGCCGAGTGCGCACGACGTTGTCACGCAATTGGCGACCGCCATGGTGAGAATTCCCCGCGTCGGCGGAGTCTAGCCACTTCGGCCAGACGAGAGAAGCCCGGAATCCGGGAAGAATCCGCGTCCCCGCCAACAGCCCCATCGCATAGCTGGTTAAGGACTTACGTCGTTTGAGACGCGAGTCTGCACTCACATTCCGTTCCGCGCAACGCGTCGCGATCGAGACCGGTTGACGCCGGCCGGCGCCGGGACGATGATTCCGGTTGAGGAAGCTCGCCGGGAATGCCCAAATGGAGTGGAGAGAATGGGCGACGACATCAACCCAGTCGACGAGGCGGAGGCGTATCGGTGGCGCCCGGCGGTGACGCCGTTCCGGCCGGGAGGGACACGGAGGATCCGAGCACGGAGACCGCTGCCGGGGCAGATGTCGCTGCCGGGGATCGAATCACCCGACGAGCCCCCACCACCGGCCGAGCGGACCGACGACGAAAGCCGTCCCGTCGACGCCGCCGAGATCCCCGGCGGAGGCTCCAGTGCCGACGCGTCCCAGCCCGGCCTCGCCTGCCCCAATTGTGGTGGCACCGAGTTCGACGAGGACGGCGACTGCACCCAGTGCTGGGAGCCGGGCGTAGCACGGGTCGATGCCGGGCCGAAAGCCTGAGAATGACTTCCGCGTTTCCGACGTAGCAGGCACACGCCGTGTGCCGTCCGCCGGTTACGGCACACGGCGAGGCTGTGATTTTTTTCGGAGGCCCACTGGGCATGCCGGGAAAATGACGCTAGCTTGGATATCGTGATGCGGTGGTCGCTGTTTCCCGGAGCGT
>DATKZH010000412.1:0-2790 GCA_035528065.1 Thermoguttaceae bacterium
CTCCTTTTCGGCTGGAACCTCGCCGCTTATATCCAGGAGGCATTGTTTCTGTCGGCCCTCGCCGCACTCGTTTTCGGCCGCTTCTGCCTGGGATCGTTCATCTTCCATATCGGTATGCGTATTCCGGAGCAAATTGACCACTCATTCCGACGCAAACTGACCACTGATTCCACTCCAAACTGACCAGCGATTCCGACGCAAATTGACCAGGGGGTAGCCGCCCCTGTCGGTAGCGCACGACGCGGGACGACTTCGTAGTCGCTCGTGCCACACTCCATGGATTCGTTCCTCCGTGGAGGTGGCATGTGGCGAACAGGAGACTGTCCATGAGAAAGATCCGCGAAGTGCTTCGTCTGGTGTTTGGCGCCGGACTGGAACTGCGCAAGATCGAACGCAGCCTTGGGATATCCCACGCAACGGTGTCGAACTACGTCGCCCGGGCGAGGGCGGCCGACCTGTCGTGGCCGTTGCCGGGATCTATGGACGACGCGATGCTGGACCGGCTGCTGTTCCCCCGTCCGGCGCCGTCCGGAGATGCCCGCCCTCTGCCGGACTGGGCGTACATCCACAAGGAACTTCGCCGCAAGAGCGTCACGAAGATGCTGTTGTGGGAAGAGTACAAGCGGGCCAACCCGGACGGATACCAGCTCTCCCGGTTCTGCGATCTGTACGGCGAGTGGGCGGGCAAGATCGATCTGGTGATGCGGCAGGATCACCGGGCCGGCGAGAAACTGTTCGTCGACTACGCCGGCCAGACGGTTCCGATCGTGGATCGCCGCACGGGCGAGATCCTCTTCGACGCGGAGATCTTCGTGGCGGTGATGGGTGCCTCGAACTACTCGTACGCCGAGGCGACGCGGACGCAGACCTTGCCGGACTGGATCAGCGCCCACGTTCGGGCGTTTGCGTTCTTCGGCGGCGTTCCGGAGATCATTGTTCCCGACAACCTCAAGTCCGGCGTATCGAAGGCTTGCCGGTACGAGCCGGACATCAACCCCACCTACCACGCATTGGCCGCCCATTACGGGACGGCGGTCATCCCGGCTCGGGTGAGAAAGGCCCGGGACAAGGCCAAGGTCGAGGGCGGCGTGCTGCTCGTGGAGCGGTGGATCCTGGCGGCACTTCGCAACCGGACCTTCTGGAGCCTGGCCGAACTGAACGAGGCGATCCGGGGGCTGCTGACCCGACTCAACGAGCGCCGGTTCCAGAAGCTTCCCGGGAACCGCCGCGAGATGTTCGAGACGCTGGACCGCCCGGCGCTTCTTCCCCTGCCGACGACCCCGTACGTGTTCGAGGAGTGGTCGGTTGCCCGCGTGGGGATCGACTACCACGTCGAGGTCGATGGGCACTATTACAGCGTCCCGTACGCCCTGGTGAAGAAGAAGGTCGACATGCGGGCGACGGCAACCACCGTGGAGGTCCTGTTCAAGCACAACCGCGTTGCTTCCCACGCCAAAAGCTTCCTCAGGGGGAAGCACACCACGCTGAACGAGCATATGCCGTCTTCCCATCGCCGGTACGCCGAGTGGACCCCGGAGCGCATCCGGCGCTGGGCGGCCACAGTGGGCCCGGAGACGGAAGGGCACGTCGTCGCGATCATGGAACATCGCACTCATCCCGAGCAGGGGTTCCGCGCCGCCCTGGGGATCATGCGGCTGTTCAAGCAATACGGCGCACAACGGTTGGAAGCCGCGTGCAAACGGGCGTCGAAGTATCGGCTCTACTCTTACAAGGGCGTGGCGAACATCCTGAAAACCGGCGCGGACAAACTGGACGTCCGCAAGAGCCCGCCCGCGGCTGCGCCGATCGTTCACGACAACATCCGGGGGCCGGGCTACTTCCACTGACATCCCGAAGGGAGCAACACGATGCTTACGCACCCCACGCTGGAAAAGCTTAACCAGTTGCGGCTTCACGGAATGGCCAAGGCGTTCCGGGAGCAGATGGAGCAGCCCGAGGCCGACGGGTTGCCCTTCACGGACCGCTTCGCCCTGCTGGTGGACCGCGAGGCGACCGAACGAGAGACCCGCCACATGAGAATCCGGCTTCGCCATGCGAGACTCCAGTTGAACGCCTGTGTCGAGGACATCGACTACCGGTCCCCCCGCGGATTGGACAAGGCGCTGATGCTGCGGCTGGCCGGCGGTGACTGGATCCGCCACCACAACAACGTCCTGGTCGTTGGCCCCACGGGCACGGGCAAGACCTACCTCGCCTGCGCTCTGGGGCAGAAGGCGTGTCGCGACGGGTTCAACGTCGTCTACCGCCGGGCACCGCGCCTCTTCAACGAGATCGAGCAGGCCAAGGGCGAGGGGCGGCACCTGAAGTTCCTCGCCGCGTTGGCAAAGGCCGACCTGCTCATCATCGACGACTGGGGGTTGGCCCCCCTGGACGACGGGCAGCGCCGCGACCTGCTGGAGATCATGGACGACCGCCACATCAACCGCTCCACGCTGATCACCAGCCAACTTCCGGTCGAGAACTGGCACGAGATGATCGGCGACGGCACGCTGGCCGACGCCATTCTCGACCGGCTCGTTCATAACGCCCACAAGATCAAAATGAAGGGAGAGTCCATGCGGAAACGAAGAGCTACCACCAAAGATCCGTTGACCGAAACCAGAACCTGACGTAAAAAGAACCACCCGCGTCGCTGCGCTCCGGCTGGCTGGTCAGTTTGCACCGGAATCGCTGGTCAGGTTCGATCGGAATCACTGGTCAAGTTCACCGGAATACGCAACCCAGTCCATCTTGATCTCCTCTAGGGCCTAACACCGGCAATAAGCTGCA
>DATKZH010000413.1:0-15078 GCA_035528065.1 Thermoguttaceae bacterium
CCTGTACGCGGAATCGACGGGGATCCGGATGCCGATCAAATTCGCCAGAACCCTGCGAATCCACGCGTTAGGAATCCTCGCCTACTACGAGTACCCGATCTCGACCGGGCCGTTGGAAGGGACCAACAACAAGATCAAGACGATGAAACGCCAAGCCTACGGATTCCGCGCCCCCGAGTTCCTCAAGCTCAAAATCCTCGGCATTCATGAAACCAAGTACGCTTTAGTCGGATGAGCCTTCTTTCTCTCCATCCGGTGGAAACGATCAAGATCCTGGTTCCGCCGCGGATCGCCGTGCGGAGCACCATCGATCTGTCGCCCTAACCGCCGGCCGCTAGCGCCCGGACCACGACACCCAACGGATCTACGCGAAAGTGAGACAACCATGAACCTGCGCCGGTCGACGATCGGACTCGTACTATTCCTGGCCGCAAGCACGGGGCTTTGCGCCGAAGACGACCGGCCGGTGACTTCGATCACGTCGCTCGACGGGGAGTGGTCGCTGGCCGTGGACCCGCAGAACGTGGGGCGCCAGCAGAAGTGGTTTGAAAAGCAGACCCTCGAGGGGGCCGAGCCGGCCAGGGTGCCGTGGATCCTCCAGGCCACGTTCCCCGGCTACCATGGCGTGGCCTGGTACGCGCGCGATTTCGTCGCCCCGCCCAGGCCGCAGCCCGGCGCGCGGTGCCTGCTGCGTTTCCGGCAGGTCGACTACCTGGCCGAGGTGTGGCTCAACGGCGTCGACGTCGGCGGCCACGAGGGGGGCGAAACGCCCTTCGTGCTCGACGTCACCGCGGCCGTGAAGCCGGGCGCAAAGAACCACCTGGCCGTGCGCGTGCTCAACCCCACGACGGAACCGATCGACGGCATCAGCCTGGCTCAAACGGCCCGTCGCTGCAAAGTGGTGCCGTTCCGCGCCGGGGCAATCTTCAACCACGGCGGGATCACCGATTCGGTCGAGCTGGTCTGGGCGCCGGAGGTCCGCGTCGACGACCTGTTCGTCGTCGCCGAGCCGGCCGGCAGCCAGGGCAGGCTACACCTCCGCGCCGTGGTCCATAACGCCGGCTCAGAGGCCAAGAAGGGCGCTTTGGACTTCACACTCGCTTCCGCCCGCAGCGGCGAGACCACGGCCGCACTGCACCTGGCCCGGGAGTTTGCGGCCGGCGAGACAACCGTCGATTCCGAGCTGACCGTCGACGACCCGCACCTCTGGGACCTGAACGATCCGTATCTCTACCGCGTGACGGCCCGGGCGAGCGTCGAGGGTTCGCGCTCGTTCGACGAGCAATCCACGCGCTGCGGGTTCCGCGATTTCCGCTTCACCGACGGCTACTTCCGCCTCAATGGCCGGCGGATCTATCTGCGGTGCAGTCATACGTGCAACCACTACCCGGTCGGCATCCAGTTCCCCGAGGACCCCGACCTGCTGCGGCGCGACGTGCTCAACATGAAGGTGATGGGCTTCAACGCGATCCGCTTCATTTGGGGCGGGGCCACGCGCGTGCAGCTCGACCTGTGCGACGAGATCGGGCTGCTGGTCTACCAGGAATCGTACGCGGCGGCGCCGATTGGCGTGTCGCCGCAGATGCCCCAACGCTTCGATGCGGCCGTGGGCGAGTTGATCCGCCGCGACCGCAATCATCCGAGCGTGGTGATCTGGGGACTGTTGAACGAGGCGCATGACGGCCCGACTTTCCGCCACGCGGCGGCCATGTTGCCGCTGGTCCGCTCGCTCGACCCGAGCCGGATGGTGATGCTCAACAGCGGCCGGTGGGACGAACGCACGGATTACGGCATCGGCAAGGTGCCCGGCGTCCGCGTGTGGCCCAAGCAGCGCCCCACGGAGCCCTGGGTCGGGATCAACGTCACGGCCGAGACGGTCCGCGCGCTGGGGATCACCTGGCCGGCCGGTCACCTGGCGCTCCATCCCGGCCCGGCCAAGGAGTCGAGCGTGGTGCGCTGGACGGCTCCCGAGGGCGGCCAGGTGCAACTGTCCGGCGCGTTCATCGGGTTGGCCGATCGGGCGACGACCGACGTCCACGTGCGCCATAACGACCGCCCTCTGTTCGACGGGTTCGTGAACCTCAACGACTCGCCCAACGAAGTCCGCTTCGGCAAAACACTCGCCGTGGCCGAGGGCGACACGCTCGACTTCGTCGTCGGCACGGGCACCGGCCACTACGGCGCCGACACGACGGGCCTTTCCGCGACCATCAAGGCGGCCGAGAAAACGCACGACGCCACGGCCCAGTTCTCCATGGAGGCGAACCCCAACGGATCGTGGAGCTACGGGTACATCGGGCCCGGAACAGAACCGTTCACCCTATACTCGGCGGAGCAGGGCCGGCCGCCCGTGGGGAGCCTCGCCAATCCGGGCTCCTCGGCCTGGGAGGACGTGCTCGACGACGCACACAGCTATCCGCGGGTTCCGCACACCGCCTCGACCATCGAAACGCTGCGGACCATGGAGGGCGGTGGGCAGCCGGTGTTTCTCACGGAATACGGGATCGGCAGCGCGGTGGATCTGTGGCGGGCGGTTCGGCACTTCGAGCAGCGCGGCGCCGAAGGTTTGGAGGACGAGCAGTTCTTCCGCGAAAAGCTCGGCCAGTTCGAGGCCGACTGGCGCGAGTGGCGCCTGGACGAGGCGTGGGCCCGGCCCGAGGATTTCTTCATGGAAAGCCTGACGAAGATGGCCGGCCAGCGGACGCTGGGCCTCAACGCCATTCGCGCCAATCCCATTATCATCAGCCACAGCCTCACCGGCGCCATCGACCACGTGATGTGCGGCGAGGGCCTGACCACGCTGTTCCGCGAGCTCAAGCCGGGCACGATCGACGCGATGTACGACGCCTGGGCCCCGTTGCGCTGGTGCCTGTTCGCCGAGCCGGTCCACGTCGCCCGCGGCGCCACGGTGCATCTCGAGGCCGTGCTGGCCAACGAAGACGCGCTAGAGCCCGGCGAGTATCCGGTGCGTTTGCAGGTGATCGGACCGAACCTCACGCGCGTCCTGGACCGCACCCTCACGGTCACGATTCCCGAGCGGGCCGGTGGTGAAGGGGAGCCCCCGTTGGCGACGCCCTGCTTCGCGGAGGACGTGGCGATCGACGGCCCCTCGGGCAAGTACCGCTTCCTGGCCACGTTCGAGCGCGGGGCGGCCGCGGCCGGGGGACACACGGAATTCCACGTGACCGATCCGGCCGAGATGCCGCGCGTGGAGACCGAAGTCGTGCTTTGGGGCGAGGATCCTGGGTTATCCAAGTGGCTGGCCGAACACGGCATCCGTACGCGGCCCTACGTCCCTCTCCCGCTTGCGGGAAAGGGGCCGGGGATGAGGGCACCCGGCACCGCAATCAGTCCCAAACGCGAGCTAATCCTGGCCTCTGCGAAACCGCCCGCACCCGGCGGGGCCCCGGTCTTCGCGGAACTCGTCCGGCGGATCGCCGGCGGATCGACCGTGGTCTTCCTCTGCCCGGAGGTCTTCGCCGACGGCGATCAGCCCACGGCCTGGGTGCCGCTGGTGCGCAAGGGGACGCGTGCGCCGATTCGCGGCTGGCTCTACTTGAAGGACGAATGGGCGAAGCGTCATCCGATCTTCGAGGGGCTGCCTTCCGGCGGCTTGATGGACTACGCCTACTACCGTGAAGTCATCCCGGACGACGTCTGGCAGGGGCAGGACCCGCCCGCCGAAGCCGTGGCCGGGGCCATCAAGGCCTCGCAGGACTATGCTTCCGGCCTGATGGTGGCGGTTTACACCTTGGGCGAGGGCCGCTTCGTGCTCAACACGCTGAAGATCCGCGAGAACCTCGAAACCCATCCGGCCGCCGAACGGCTGGCGCGCAACATGCTCCGCCATGCCGCCCGGGACACGGCCCAGCCGGTGGTCGCACTGCCGCCCGATTTCGACGAACAACTCGCGGCAATGGGGCTCGAATAGGGAGTCCGCTCATGCGATGCAATACCGTGCTGTCGGAGTTGGTTTGCCGGCCGGTGCTGGGGGAAGGTCGGTCTGCCGCGGGTGGGGGCGTGTTGTGCGGGGTTGTCGGCCGAGGCGGGGACCCCGCCTCCATCCGGGGAAGTCTTCAGGGAAGCATGCTCTAAATGGCATTTCGTGATTCTGGGAATTATACTGTGTGCCACTGCTTCGCCGAAGCAGTGCCGGGAGTGCCTCTGGCCAGCAGCTCGACGCAGCACTGCTTGCAGGCAAGCAGTGGCACACCGCTTACGCCTCCCAGAATCGTGCAACTCTATTCAGTGTTCAAGTCGGTACCTTCCTGTTCGGTGACATGACTCCTCCGGATACTTCTCAGACGCAAAGACGGTAAAGAGGTTCCGATGGAAATGCGGAGGTAGCAAGCGATGAAATGTAGGCCGATCTTGTGTGCCATGGGGCTGATGTGCCTCACTGCCTCGTGGCCTTCCAGCGCGCCGGCCAAGGAGACGAAGGTAATCCTGCTGGCCGGCACGAAGAGCCACGCCCCCGGCGAACATGAGTACGAAGAAGGCATGAACCTGTTCCGGCACTGCCTGGACACCTCGCTGAACGTCAAGGGCGTGATCGTCGAGGTTCACACCAATGGCTGGCCGCAAGATGAGAAGACACTGGACGACGCCGATACGATCGTCCTCTTCGGCGACGGCGGCAGCCGCAGCAACCGGCATCCGCTCGCGGCGGGCAACCACATGGCGGCGCTCGAAAGGCAGATGCAGCGCGGCTGCGGCCTGGCCGTCATCCATTGGAGCCTCAACCTGCCGTCGAAGATCGGCCGCGAAACGTTCCTCCCGTGGATCGGCGGATTCAAGGATTACGAAAATCCGCCCCGTCCGATCGGCGAGCCGTTGCGGGTCGACGACTGGTCCAAGCAGGCGGCGCATCCGATCTGCCGCGGATTGAAACCGTTCGAGATGCCCAAGGACGAGTACAAGACCCCCGAGCGTCTCCTTTCGGACGAGCCGGGGTTCGTGCCGATCCTGCCGTTCCCCGGCAAGCCGGGCGCACCCCTATGGGCCTGGGCCTGGCAGCGCGCAGACGGCGGGCGCGGCTTCGGCTTCATCGGCGGGCACAACCATCGCCTTTGGGAAATCGAAGACCTGCGCAAGGCGGTGCTCAACGCGATTCTCTGGACCGCCCACAAGCCCGTCCCCACCGACGGGGCGATATCCTCGCTCCCCGCGCCCATGACCACCCCGCCCGTGCCCGTCTTCATTCCCGTCAAGATCGACGGTCCGGTGCACGATCCGGCCATCGGCAGCTACTGGTACGGCCCGTTCAACGAGTCGTGCTCGCTGGCGGACGTCGACGGCGACGGCCGGCTCGACGTCACCTGCGGCGTCCACTGGTACGAAGCACCGAGGTGGACGAAGCATCCCTACTACTTCGAGGGCGCGGAGCAGCGCAACTTCCTGCACGGCCATTGCCATGAAGCGGCCCTGGACGTAAACCGGGACGGGTTCTGCGACGTGGCCAATTCGGGCTATCAGCCGGACGTCGCCGGCCTGCTGTGGTACGAGAACCCGGGCCCACGCGGCGGCAAGTGGAAAGTGCATCGCGCCCATCAATCGCCCTATATCGAAGGCGTCGTGCCGGCCGACCTCAACGGCGACGGGCACCCGGATCTCCTCCTGAACCACTTCCGCAAGTACGGCGGGGTCGAGGGCGAAGGGTCGGTGGCCCGGGTGGAAGCGATCGTCTGGCTCGAATCGATCGACAAGGAGCCCTGGCTCGTCAAGCACGTGATCGCGGACGACGCCGACGACCACGGCGCCGCCGTCGCGGATCTGAACGGCGACGGCCGCGTCGACGTGCTCTCCAAACACGGCTGGTACGAGGCGCCGCCGGACCCCGCGGAGGACCACTGGCCCTTCCACCAGGACTACGAAATCCCCTTCCGGGCCTCGCTTCCCATGGTCGTGACGGACGTCAACGGCGACGGGCTGGGCGACATCATCGCGGGCAACGGCCACGGATACGGATTGTACTGGTATGAGCAGCGGATCGACCGGCAGGGCAAGCGAACGTTCCAGCGTCATCCGATCGAGGAACACTACGGCAACTTCCACACCATGGTGCTGGTCGATCTCAACGGCGACGGCAAGCCCGACCTGTTGACCGGCAAGCGACTGTTCGGCCACGACGGTCGCGACGAAAGCGAGTGGGACCCGCTGTTCCTCTTCTGGTACGACCTCCAAGGGGGCAAGTTCGAGCGGCACGTGATTTCGTTCAATAACCTCCAGTACTATCCGGGCCGGGAGAACGTCAACGAGCCGCCGCAGTACGCTTGCGGGACGGGCATGAAGATCACGCCCGGCGACGTCAACGGCGACGGCAAACTCGACGTCGTCGTGGCCGGCCGCGGCGGGCTGTACGCCTTCATCAACCGAGGCTTGACACCCATCCCGAAAGCCGCGAATCCCAAGGTGCCGATGATCGGCGAGAAACGCCCCGACTTGAACGGAACCTTTCCACCGACCGGGAGTGAATAGCCATGAAGACACGTATGAATCGGCGTCGTTTTATCGCCGGAGCCGCATGGGGCGGAGCCGGCCTGCTGGTCCTCCGCGACAGCGCCTCGGCCCGGAGCTACCAGGCCAACGACAAACTGAACGTCGCCCTGGTGGGGGTGGGCTCGCGCGGAAAGCACTTCCTCCTCGCCATTCCCCGCATCGGCGAAAACCTCGTGGCCCTCTGCGACGTCAACCGGCGGCAGACGGAGGGGCCGGCCAAGGATCTTCCCGCGGCCCGGCAATACCGCGACTTCCGCAAAATGCTCGACGAGATGGACCGCCAGATCGACGCGGTGGTCGTGGCCACGCCGGTGCATACGCACGCCGAAATCGCCATGGCGGCCATGAGGCAGGGCAAGCACGTTTACGTGGAGAAGCCCATTTCCCACGACGTCGGCGAGGCCCGCGTGTTGCGCGACATGGCCCGCCGCCGGAACGTGGTGACGCAGATGGGCAATCAGGGGATGGCCACCGATTCCTTCCGCCGCACCTTGGAGTTGATCCAGGAAGGGGCGATCGGCGAGGTCCGGGAGGCCCACGTCTTGTTCGAGTCGGGCGGAACGGGACCGCTGGAGCGGCCCAAGGAGCGCCCGCCCGTGCCCGACACCCTCGATTGGGACCTTTGGCTCGGCCCGGCGCCGGTGCGCCCCTATCATCCGGGCTATCTCACACCGGACTTTCCGGGGGCAGGAGGGAAAGCCTACGACGCGACCCTCCTCGGCTGGAATCGTTGGCGCGACTTCGGCGCCGGCGCCTTGGGAGGCGCGGGCGCGCACTCGATCAACCTGGCCTTCAAGGCCCTGAACCTGGAAGCCTTGTGGAACGAGGGGGGCGGACCGCGGACGATCCGCGTCGAGACGGAGATCTCCGAGCGGTGCCCCGAGAATTTTCCCCGCTGCCAAATCGTTCACTTCGACCTGCCGGCGCGCGGGTCGCAGCCTCCGGCACAAATCCATTGGTGCAACGCGTGGGACACGGAGATCAAACGCCGCGGCATTCTGGAGCGGTTGGAAGAGACTGCCGGGCAACCGCTGAAGTGGGAAACGGGGAGTTGGTCGCCGCATTCCTTCTTGTTGATTGTGGGGAGCAAGGGCATGGCCCTTACGAACTTCCACAATTCCGTCTGCAAGCTGTTGCCCGAAAAAGACTTCCCCAACGCCGGGGGCCCGCCGCAAAGGCTCCCGCGTTCCGGCAGCCATGAACGGGAATGGGTGGGCGCCTGCAAGGGGGGCCCCAAGCCGATGTCGAACTTCGATCACTCCGGCCCGGCAGTGGAGTTGCTGCTCTTAGGCAACGTCGCCTCCTTGATCGACCGGCCGCTGGAGTTCGACCCCATGGCCTGCACGATCCTCCACGATGAGGAGGCCAATCGGGCGCTGCGCCCTCCACGCCGGAGTGGCTGGTCCTTATGAGGCGCAGAGGCCCGAAGAAGACCGGGGAGAATTCCCAAGGAGAGATGCGACCATGAACCGGCACTTTCTCGCCGCGATGCTTTTGCCTGCGACCGTCGTCCTGACCCTCACGTCGGCCGGGCGCGCGAGCGATCCGGCCTCGGCTGCTCCGGCCCCGTCCGATCAAGCCAAGATCCTGGTTCTGACCGGCAACGAGTATCCCGGGCACAAGTGGAGAGAGACCGCACCGCTGATCGCCCGGTTTCTGGCAACCGATCGACGGCTGGCGGTCGCGGTCAACGTCGACCCGCAGTTCCTCGCTTCCTCCGAGCTCCACACGTACGATGCGATCGTGCTCAACTACCTGAACTGGGAGTCGCCCGATCCGGGCGAAAAGGCCCGCGCGAACTTGAAGGAGTTCATCGCGGAGGGCAAGGGGCTGGTGATGGTGCATAATGCGTGCGCCGCCTTCCAGGACTGGCCGGAGTTTAGGGAGATCGCCGGCCGCGCGTGGAACCCGAATCGCGTTCGCGGACACGACCCGCACGGCCCGTTCCTGGTCGAGATCACCGGCGTCGATCATCCGATCACGAAGGGAATGGAGTCGTTCGAGACGACGGATGAGCTCTACACCTGCCTGTTCACCAGCGGTCGCCCGATCGAGGTGCTCGCCAAGGCCGCGTCGAAGGTCGACAAGAAGGACTATCCCATGGCCCTGGTCAATCACTACGGCAAGGGCCGCGTATTCCTCTGCGTCCTGGGTCACGACGTGAAGGCGCTCAGCCCCGAGGCGGTGCAAGAGCTCTATCGTCGGGGGACCGCCTGGGCCGCAGGACTGGCGCCGCTTTGCCCCCGGTTCTCCAAGTCCGGACTTTCCGGTGACAATGCGGCAACGGGAGGCGAAAAGAGGACAGGCAAGGACGTGTCTTCCGTACCTTGAGGAAATGAGGAAGCAAGGGAGTGAGAGATTCGCCGGCTATGCGATGAAGCCTTCGCCCTCAAATCCGACACCCCGCCAGTTCACCATTCCACCGCTCCACCCCTTTTTCCTCGGTGCAACCATGACGCGAAGACTGATCCTTACGGCGGTGATGGCCCTCCTGGCCACGCCGATGAGTTTCACGGGCCGGATGGTCGTGGTGCAGGCCGCCGACGCGCCCGAAATCCTCACGCCTCCGCCGGCTCCGCAACCGCGGATCAACGGCGCGAAGGTCTTCGGGGTGCGCCCCGGCCGTCCGCTGCTGTATACCATCGCCGCGACGGGCCGGCGGCCGATGAAGTTCTCGGCCGCGAATCTGCCTGAAGGTGTGCATCTGGACCACCAGACCGGCCAAATCACCGGATCGTTGGCCAAGCGAGGAACCTATCGCGTGCTGCTCCGCGCGGAAAACGCGGTGGGCCACGCCGAGCGGGAGCTGCGCATTCTCGTCGGCGGCGAGATCCTCCTGACGCCCCTGTTGGGCTGCAACACCTGGGGAGGCTGGGGGGCGCGGGTCACGGACGCCAACCTCCGGGCGGCCGCCAAGGCGATGGTCGAGTCCGGCCTGATCCAGCACGGCTGGCAGTACATCAACATCGATGACGGCTGGCAGGGACAACGCGGCGGCCCCCAGCACGCCATCCAGCCCAACGAGAAATTCGGCGACATGAAGGGCCTTTGCGACTACATCCACCGCCTGGGGCTGAAGGCGGGCATCTACTCGACGCCCTGGACCACGAGCTACTCCGGGTTCGTCGGCGGATCGAGCGACGATCCCCACGGCGCTTGGCAGCCGCCGAAGAACCGCCGAGACGGTTGGCGCTATGGCAAGCACTTCTTCGAGGCCGCCGACGCCCGGCAGTGGGCCGAGTGGGGATTCGACTACGCCAAGTACGACTGGGACGTCGACAGCGTCGAGGTCCTCCGGCGCATGACCGACGCGCTGGCCGCCTGCGATCGCGACGTCGTCCTGGAGCTATCGAATTCCGTGCCCCTGGCCCAAGCGGCCGACCTGACTCGCTTGGCGCAACTGTCGCGCACGACCGGCGACCTGGTCGACTTCTGGGACCGCTCGCAGATGGATCCGGGCGTGGGGCGCTGGGCGGTCGGCATCCGCGAGGTGTGGCTCGCGCACGACGCCTGGGCCCCGCACCAGCGGCCCGGACACTGGAACCACGCCTGCAATATCCGGGTCGGCCTGTTGGGCGGGTGGCGGAACCAGCCGCTCACGCCTTCCCACCTGACCCCCGACGAGCAATACACGCACATCAGCCTGTGGTGCCTCTGGGGCTCGCCGATGATCATCGGCACGCCGATCGAGCGGCTCGACCCGTTCACCTTGTCGCTCCTCTCCAACGACGAAGTCCTCGAAGTCAACCAGGACCCGTTGGGAAAGCAGGGCCGACGGATCGAGGTGAGCGGCGGCGAGGCGGTGGTCAAGGAGCTGGAGGACGGCTCGAAGGCCGTGGGCCTGTTCAACCCGGGCGCCGAGCCGGCCGGCGTCTCGGTCGATTGGTCCGCGCTGGGCCTGAGCGGCAAGCAGCAGGTCCGCGACCTGTGGCGGCAGAAGGACCTCGGGGTCCACGCCGACGGGTTCACCACCGAGGTCCGGCCGCACGGAGTCGTGATGGTGCGTCTCGTGCCGGCGGCCGCGCCCGAACTGCTCCGCCCGGCGCGATCGTAAGCCAAGTCCCCCCCTGAGCATCCTCACCAGGAGCCTGCCGTCATGAGACGCTTGCTTGTTGTCGTTGGGTTGTTCCTGTTCGTTTCCACGGCCGGGGGCGCGGAGCCGGCGAGATTGTTTGTGTCGCCCCGGGGCAACGACCATTGGTCGGGCAAGCTGGCCGAGCCCAACGCGGCCGGCAGCGACGGGCCGTTGGCGACGCTCCAGCGCGCTCGGGATGAGATTCGCAAGGTCAAGGCGGCGGGAGGGCTGCCGCCGGGAGGCATCGTCGTCGAGGTGCTCGCCGGCCGGTACGAATTGGCCGCCCCCGTGGAACTGACGGCCGAGGATTCGGGAACGGCCGAATCGCCGATCGTCTATCGCGCCCGGCCGGGCGACGTGGTCCACGTCAGCGGCGGGCGGATCGTCGCCGGTTGGAAGCCCGTGACCGATCCGGCCATCCTCAGTCGTCTGGATCCCGCTGCGCGAGGCAAGGTGTTCGAGACCGACCTCAAAGCGCAGGGCATCACCGAATACGGCGACCTGGGTCTGGACGCGGCCTGGGAACTACAGGTCTGGTTGGCCCGGGTCGACCATCAGGGCGAAGACGCGATGGGCAGCGCCTATGCCAGCGTCGGCAAGAAGGTCCGCCCCCGCCTGGAGGTCTTCTTCAACGACACGCCCATGGAAATCTCCCGCTGGCCCAACGAGGGTTTCATCAAGATCGAAGAGGTGCTGGGCGAAACCGAGCGAGACGTCCGCGGCGTGAAAGGCTGCAACGAGGGGATCTTCGTCTACGAAGGCGACCGGCCCAGGCGTTGGGTGGGAGAAAAGGACCCCTGGGTCCAGGGATACTGGTTCCGCGACTGGGCCGTACAACGCCACAAGATCCAGTCGATCGACTTGGAGAAACGCGTTATCTCCGTGGTTCCTCCCTATCATGATTATGGCTATCGCAAGGGCCAATGGTTCCGCGGATTCAACCTCCTGGCCGAGATCGACGTGCCCGGCGAATGGTACATCGATCGGGAAACAGGCGTCCTCTACTTCTGGCCGCCGCAGCCCCTCGACCGGGGCCGGGTCGAAGTCTCGATGGCGTCGGGCTTGTTCACCTTGAACGATACGTCGCACGTTACGATTCAAGGCCTGCTGATGGAGGCCGCTCGCAGCACGGCCGTCGCCATCCGCGGCGGCCGGCAGTGCCGCGTCGTCGGCTGCACGTTCCGCAATCTGGGTAACCACGCCGTCACCGTGTTCGAAGGCGAGCAGCACGGCGTCGTCGGCTGCGATATGTACGGGATGGGAGGCGGCGGCATCTACCTCGTGGGCGGCGACCGAAAGGCACTCACGCCGGCCGGCCACTTCGCCGAGAACAACCACGTCCATCACTTCGGCCGTTGGGACCGCACGTATCGGCCCGGTCTGTTCTTGAGCGGCGTGGGCCTTCGCGCGTCGCACAACCTGATCCACGACGCCCCCCACGCGGCGATCCTGTTCGGCGGCAACGATCACCTGTTCGAATACAACGAGATCCACAACGTCTGCAACGAGTCGCACGACTGCGGGGCGATCTACGCCGGCCGCAGTTGGACCTTGCGCGGCCATGTAATCCAATACAACTACCTGCACCATCTCTGGGGCAAGGACGGCGGACCGTGCAACGGCATCTATCTCGACGACCTCTTCTCGTCGGCCGCCGTCCGGGGAAACGTGTTCTACCAGGTTTTTCGCCCCGTGTTCCTCGGCGGCGGACGCGACAACGTCATCCAGAACAACGTGTTCGTCGATTGCCCCAAGGCCCTCCACGTCGACGCCCGCGCGCTCGGTTGGTGCGGTCCGCACGCCGACGGGCGAATCAAGGAAGCCCAAGAGAAGGGCACCATCGCGGGCGTCCGTTACCGAGAGCCCCCGTTCAGCACGCGCTACCCGCAACTGGTCAACCTCCTCGACGAAGACCCCAAGTCGCCCCGCGGGAACGTCGTGCGGCGGAACGTTTTCTGGCCCGGCCGCGGAGAGAACATCCGCCGCGTGCAGGGCGGCGAGGCGCCGACGGATACGTGGTGGGATGACGTCGCGGCCAACATCAAGCCGCTGGTGAAACTCGAGGACAACCTGATCGACGAGGACCCGAAGTTCGTCGATGAAGAGGCCGGCGACTTCCAGCTCCGCGCGGATTCGCCGGCCTGGAAACTCGGCTTCCAGCGCATCGCCGTCGAGAAGATCGGCCTCTACCAGGACGACCGCCGCGCGACCTGGCCGGTGACGCACGAGGTCCGCCCCATGCCGGAGACCGCCGCCCACTGACAACAAGGGGAGCGACGGACACGAGCCCCCGTGAAACGCGACGTCAACACGATGCCTGGAAGGTGGGATTCTTCTGCGAGTTGGTGCGGGACGATTGACATGGCGCCGTCTGGCAACAAGACGCAGCTTTGTCAGGCTACCGCCGTGGGGTTCCGGTGGCCACGACGGACACAAGAACCCCCTGATCCATTACGGTGGAACAAACCAATGAAACGTTGCCCTGCCTTGAAAGCCCCTCTCAGATTGCGGATTCAGATCGGCGCTCTCCTTTCCTGCGTCTTCCTATTCGGCGGCCTCGGATCCGCCGGCAAGGCGTATGCGCAGGAAGCGGCCACGCCCGCCCGGAAGGCCGGCACGGCGTCTGCGACACCACAATCCGACGCGAAAGGTAAGACGGAGTCCAATCCCCTGGAAACCCGCAAGATCCTGTTTCTGGGCAACAGCATCACCCTGCACGGGCCCGCGCCGGCCATCGGCTGGTTGGGCAATTGGGGGATGGCGGCAAGCGCCCAAGAAAAGGACTTCGTGCATCTCGTAACGAGTTCCCTTTCCAGAGCCACGGGAACCGCTCGCGAAGTCATGGTCAAGAACATCGCGGACTTCGAGAGGCAATACGCCACCTGCGACGTGGACGAGAAGTTGAAAGACCAGTTCGCGTTCGGGGCCGATCTGGTCATCCTGGCCATTGGAGAGAACGTGCCGAATTTGGATTCCGAAGAAGCCAAGAGCCGGTTCGGAAACAGCCTGATGAAACTGCTGCGGGGCCTGAAGGCGGACCACCATCCCACCATTGTCGTACGTAGTTGCTTCTGGCCGAACCAAGCCAAAGATCAGATTCTCAAACAGGCCTGTCAGGAAGTGGGCGGGATCTTCGTCGATATCGGCAGCCTCGGCAAGGATGAATCCAACTATGCCCGGTCGGAACGCAAGTTTGCGCATGGCGGGGTTGCTGCCCATCCGGGTGACCAAGGAATGCAGGCCATTGCCGACGCGATTCTGGATGCGATCAACAACCAACGAGGAAAGGAAACAGAATAGTGTGGAAACCGAATGCGTGTGCGAAGGCGGCTCTGTCGGTCGGGTTGCTGGCCGTGGCCGGATGGGCGTGCGGCGCCGGGGCGCAGGAGGCGAAGCCCCGCATGAAGCTCGGCGCGTACTACTTCGCGGGATGGGCCGGGCAGTGCCCCTTCGACGACGGCAAGCCGGAGCACGCCTGGGCCAAGGGGATGCCGACGCATTTCACCAAGAAGCTGGCTACCGAGTACGCGGGCCGCATGCCGCTCTGGGGCTGGCGCGACGACACGCCGGAGTTGATGGAGCGGCAGATCGACCTTGCGGCGGACCACGGCGTGGCGTTTTTCTCGTTCTGCTGGTACTGGTGGGACAACGAGGGCCCGATCAACGTCAAGGCCATCGAGAACGACTCGAAGCATCTGCCGATGCGACTGTTCATGCAGGCGAAGAATAACAACCGGATGGAGTTCTGCCTGCTGGTGGCGAATCACCGCGGGTTTGAGATCGTCGGGCCGGAGGCGTGGAAGCAGGCGGCGGACTACTGGATGACCCTGTTCAAGCATCCTCGCTATCTGCGTGTGGAGGGCAAGCCGCTGCTGGTGATCTTCTCGCCGCGAGGCAGCAACGCCGAGGGACTGGCCTATCTACAGGAAGCGGCGCGCAAGGCGGGGTTCCCGGGCGTGGCGGTCGCGGGCTGCGGCAGCGGCAAGCCGGAGGACGGGTATTCGTTGCGGACGCACTACAACGTCAGGCCGGCGGGCAGCAGGACGTCCGAAAAACACCGGTACCAAGAGGTGATCGAAGCGAACGTCCGGGCGTGGCACGGCACGCCCCAACAGCCGCACGTCCCGATGGCGACGCAGGGGTGGGACCGGCGCCCATGGGAGGCGCCGAACGGGGAAGGTCTGGGGAAGGGATCGAGCGTCTCGTGGTATTTCGAGGGGAACACGCCCGAGGCGTTCGGCAGTCTCCTAAACCGCATGGCGCAGTGGATGGACGCGCATCGGGAACAGACGACCAAGGACCGGCTCGCGCTGGTCTACGCGTGGAACGAGATGGGCGAGGGCGCCTGGCTCGTGCCGTGCCGGGACGACCCGGACGGGGCCTATCTGAAGGTCATCCGGCGCGTTGTTCTGGGCAAGTGAGAAGAGTCGCATGCACGTCGGGGCAGGGACCTCCCCACCCTTGCCCCGACCCCTCGGCTCCCCCCAGGGCACGCAGTCCCACAG
>DATKZH010000414.1:0-2587 GCA_035528065.1 Thermoguttaceae bacterium
GACGGCAGAACGCGCGGCTTCCAGCGCCAGGGGACAGTCTTATTATTGGTGCCTATCGCCCATTTGTTGTCCGTGCGATAAATCACCGAGGACATTGGCCCCCGCTCCAACGCCTCCTTGACGTAGACGACCTCGCCGGGCTTGTAGGGGGCGCGCAAGCCCTTTTCCGCGTCGCCATGAACACTGATATACCACCAGAGGCCGTCATCGCGCTGGACAAACGAGCCTTGATAGCCTTGATAATCGCACCCGTTATCGCCCGTCATCACCCGCCGCGTGACCGTTTTCGCCCCGCTCATGACCAGGGGAACCATCGCTGCCGAAAATGCCAACCCCTTCATCGCTCACCCCCTTCCGTGGCCAGCCCCAGCCTCTCGGCTGCGTGGCGCCTCGCCCGCTCGATGTACGGCGTCACCTCGTCTACCGCCCTGTCCGTGCCGATAATCTCTGCCGCCGCAGCCACAAACACGGTCGGATAGTTTTCGTCCGTTGGCGAGAGGCGTTTCCCGATGACGGCCGCGCAGCCGGCCATGCAGGCCGAGACCACATCCCGACGGATCGCCACGCCGGTAAAGGGCGCTCCGCCACGGTCGCCCATGCGGGGCCGTGGGCATTCCTCCCCGCAGCGCACACGGATGGAATCCATGCCTATCCGAAAATCTCGGTTTCCGATAGCCCGCGTAACGATCTGCTCCGCGACGGCTGCCGGAAAGCGCTCGAAATCCTTAAACCACGCCTCCGACTGCTTGACGTGGAGCGGGATGCCTGCGGAGTCTTCTTCCGCCCAGTCCTTAAACAGCGTCCTCGCCAGCTCTTCGCAGATTTTCCCGAACTCAAGCCTTGTCATCGCCCGCACCCCATCTCTTCTGGAGCCTCTCGATCTGTTCCGTCATCGCCTCCTCCGACAGCGGCCCTTTTTTCTCCCCACGGCCCGCCCCCGAGAGCGTCGGCGGCAGCCTCCCACTGCGTACCATGTCGAGCACCGTGGACAGTTGCCTGATCTTCGGGAAGTGTTTCCTGAACTCGCCGAAGTACGCCGCCAACTCTCCATTCTCCGGCACGAGCCCCTCGCACTGAGCCGCCCACGACAGGAGCGCCTCGCGTTCCTCCCGGTCTCCCGGTACGGGCCGCCCGTAGGCCATACAGACCGCCTCCACAATTCGCCCAGGACGACCCTCTTGAATCACCGGCGTTAAGGGGGGATCTTCTATAGGGGGGATGTTACCGTTACCGTTACCTCTACCGAGGGGAACGTTTGGGTCACGTTTGGGGAGCGTTTGGGGAGCGTTTGGGGAATCCAGCCATTTCAACGCCGGATTCTTAGCCCTTGCCCCCACTATGGTTATGGCCGTATCCGTGATAACGAGAAGGCCGCGTTTCTCCAACTCTTTGGCAAGTCTTTGAAACTTATCTAAACGGAATTGGCAAAGAGTTGCCAAACTTCGCCAATTGTATTGCGATAGTTCGAGAGTTTCGCGCCTCTCGTGGACGGCGTAGCAGTGCAGTTTAACCCATGCCGTGAAGTGGTCCGGCGGCAGGATGCCGATCACCCGGTGGTATGGGATAGTACACTCGAGCTTCGTGTACGGTATGTCTCCTCGCGCCACGGCCTACCCCTCCCCTAAAACGGTATGTCGTCCCAGTAGACCGCGACCGCCGACTCGACCTCGGCCCACTCGGCGCCCGACGGTACCACGGATGTGTCCCGGTCGGGAAAATGCGCCGAAAGGAACTTATTCCACTCCTCGGCGAGTTCGTCCTTGGTGATCGCCTGGTTGGCCTTTTTGGCCTCAGCCGCGAACCGGCGCTTGGCGGTGGATTCTGTGGCAGCGCCCTCGTCCTGCGCCGGCGCAGTGGGCCTGGACGGCAGCCGTAGCCGTAGGCCGCCGGTGACCTCGCCCTGGAACTCGACGTCGTCCTTGATATAGACCTCGATCTGCTTGCCGTAACAGGCGCGCTTGGCGTCCCCGAAGAACTGCTTGATCAGCTTTCGGTTTGTGGGCTTCAGGATCATGGGCTTGAGGTCCCCGCCCGTGAAATAGAGGAGGTGCAGCTTCTCCTTGGTTGCGCCCTCGGCCTCCTCTTCGTCCACATAGTCAATGGTGCCGACGACCGGCCCGTCCGCCAAATCCCGCTTCGAGAGATAACGGCTTACGAATGTGTCGCTCCACGTCTCACTCATCTCCTCCTCCAATCCTTTTCTGTCCTCCCTCGGGGCGGCGGTTCAGTTGCGCAACCGCCGCCCCCATGTTCCGGGCCGGACCGTCCGGCCCCTCAACGTATGCCGGCGCGGGGGTTGTCCGGTCCCGTCCGGCTGATTTCCATAGACCCTATGCTGTCGCCTCGGCGGGTTCGCGTTCGGCAACGATCCGGGCGACCTGCTCAAGCACGCAGGGCCGCTTCTCCTCGAACAGCAGCCCCTGGGCGCGGCTGCCGTCGACGTAGGCCAGCGCCTCGACCACGACCGCGTCGAGCGCGTCGACAAAGTCCGCGTCGAGGACGCATTCGCTGTCCTCGTTGCCGCCGTAGTCGCTCTCGGGCAGGTGGGGCGAGTTGACGACCATCGGCGTCCGCGAGCCCTTAAGTG
>DATKZH010000415.1:0-22456 GCA_035528065.1 Thermoguttaceae bacterium
TGGGTCGCCGCCCGACGCTCGATATGCCCTATCGCGAGCCGATCGAGTGGGGCGGCCTGCGGTTGACGACCTATCCGGCCGGCCACTGCCTGGGGTCTGCGATGCTCCTGGCCGAGGACGGCGCGCAGTCGCTTCTCTACACGGGCGATTTCAAGCTGGGCGAGTCGGCGACTGCCGAACGGGCGGAGCTTCCCCAGGCCGAGATATTGGTCATCGAGAGCACGTACGGCCATCCCGACTATCGTCTTCCGCCCAGGGAAGAAGCGATCGGGCAGCTTCTCGATGAGGTCGGCAAGGCGCTTGCGGACGGGGCCGTGCCGGTCGTCGAGGCGTACGCGTTGGGCAAGGCCCAGGAGGTGACGCGCCTGTTGACCGACGCCGGGTTCCCGGTGCTCCAGCACAAGCAGGTCCACCAGATCAGCCGGATTTACGAGTCATTCGGCGTGGGACTGGGCGACTACGGTCCGTTGCGAGGCGTCCCGGCCCCCGAGCACGTGTTGGTCGTGCCGCCCCGCACGCCACGCTTCGAGGCCGTCGCCCGGGAGGTCCGCTTCGCGGTGACCGGCTGGGCGGTGGACCGGGGGGCGAAGTACCGTCTCCGAGTCGACCATGCGATCCCGCTCTCGGACCATGCCGATTACGAGGATCTGCTGGAGGCGGTCGGCCGGGTGGCTCCGCGCACGGTGTACTGCACGCACGGCCCGGAGTCGTTCGTCGAGCGGGTCCGCGACGCCGGGTTCGACGCCCACCCCCTGGGCCGGCCGAGCCAGGGAAGGCTCTTCTAAGGATGAACGAGGAAGGATGAATAGGGGCGGCGGCGGTCCTTCGGAAGGACCTCGGTCGGCCCGTTGGCTTTGGTGGCGGGATCGACTATGCTGATTGCAGCTTCACTCTCGTTCTGACCCGCCAACTGTCACACCTTGCGTTTGGAGATCCGCCATGAGACGACGTGAATTCATGCTCGCTGCCGGCACGACGGCACTGGGACTGTCCACGTTTCCGTTCCGTCGGGCCAGGGCCGCCCGGCTCAAGACGCCGAAGATCCTCTACTTCACCCGAAGCGCCGGATACGAGCACTCGGCCGTGGCCCCGATCGACGGCGGCCCGAGCGTCTCGGAGAAGGTGATGACCGAGATCGGGAAGCGGGAAGGGGTCGAGGTCGTTTGCACCAAAGACGGCCGGGTATTCGATGAGCCGCTGGACCAGTATGACGTGATCGCCTTCTACACCTGTGGCGACCTGTGCAATCCCGAGAGCAAGCAGAATACCCCGCCCATGTCGGCCGATGGCAAGAAGCGACTCCTAAGCGCCATCGAAGGCGGCAAGGGCTTCGTCGGTTTCCACTCGGGGGCCGATTCGTTCCACTCCCAGGGCGATCGCAACGCGATCCAGAGCGAAGTGGATCCGTACGTCGCCATGCTCGGGGGCGAGTTCGTCAAGCACGGTCCGCAGCAAGTCGCCACGATGACGGTCACCTCGCCCGACTTCCCCGGCCTCAAAGGCATGGGCGATTGCTTCGAGCTGAACGAGGAGTGGTACGCGCTGAAGAACTTCGCCAAGGACCTGCACGTGATCCTGGTGCAGGAGACGGAGGGGATGCAGGGCGACTGCTACCAGCGTCCACCCTTCCCGGCCACCTGGGCCCGGGTGCACGGCAAGGGCCGCGTCTACTACACGTCGCTCGGCCACCGTCACGACGTCTGGACCAACCCGCTCTGCCAGCAGATCGTCCTGGGCGGCTTCGACTGGGCCATGGGCAACGTCGACGCCGACCTGACGCCCAACCTCGCAAAGGTCACGCCCAAGGCGAACCAGTTGACGCGGTAGCCCCGCGTCACGTTTTCAGCGGCAGGTTCCCTCGGTGGTATGGCCCGTTGCAGAAGGATTGCGACACTAACCCGAAGCGCCAGCGAGGAAGAAGAACGGGAAAACGCCGCTCCTCGCTTGCGCTTCGGGTTAGTGTGGACTACGCGCATTCGTTGCAGTTCTTCTGGAACGGGCCACAGTGATCTGATTCATCGGGTGCATCGGCCGCCAGCGACCGCATGAATGCGGTCACTACGAGTTGCGTCTTCCCGCCATCTGGAGTTCGTACGACCGGCGCCACCTTGCGGAGGTATGGCCGCAGAGGCAGGTGGCCAGGACGTGGAACATGAGGACCGCGCCGCACCAGCGCGGGGCGGCGTGGCGGAGGTCGCCGATGGCCAGCGGCAGGGGCCTGCTCGGGGGTGTGCCGAGAGTGATCGCCGTGGCCATTCCGTAGAGGGCGGCGGCGAAAGCGAACACGATCATCACCACCCAGACGCTTGCCCAGTCGGGTGTGGCCACCATCCAGAGGATGTAGAACGTTTCCAGCGCGGCCAGCAAGAGCACGATCCGCGCCCAGTTCGGGGCGGTCTGGAGGTTCAGGTGGTTCCAGGCCGGGATCGTGCTGAAGCCGATCACCACGGCGAGCAGCAGCGCCAGCCACCGGACGGTCTGCACCTTCCCGGCGTCGGGCTCGTACGCGTCGGGCGGCATCCAGCGCGGCCGTCGGCGGAACCATTCGCGCCGTGGCGAGCGCCCGGGCGCCGCTGGAACAGGTTCCTCTCCGGCCTGAGCGGAGCCCGACGAGCGGGTTGCCCCGGCATCCGTCCGAAACGGATTCCCGTCGCCCGTGAGAGACTCCCGGCCGGCCGGCTCGCTCTCGCGTCCGCGGGACTCCTCGCCTCCGATCGCCGAGTCGCGCTGCGGCAGGGGCGGCGGGCCGGGCGGATCCGCCTCGTGGGCCGGCCGCGGCACGATCACCCGATGATTGCAGACCGGACAGCGAATCTCCCGGCCGGCCTTGCGCTCGGGGGCACGGAGACGATGCCCCAACGGGCAGTAGAAGTGAATCGGCATCCGGCGCAGGTCCCGCAGGAAGCGAGCAGGGGGTCGTGTTCCTCGTGAAGCGCCAGTTTGTCGGGCCTGGGGCGTCCGGTCAAGCATCTCCGCCAGACTGCGGAGGAAGGAAGGCCCGATTCCAAGAAAGCAGAAAGCCCCTGGGTGGCAGGGGCCTTCTGTGCTCGATCGGAGGGCTGCGGACCGGAGCGACCGGTTACTGGTCGCTGTACACCCGAGTGCTTTCTTCCTTCGTCACCGGGGTGTCCATTTCGGCGGTCTGCAGTTGAACGCTGAGCCGCAGGTCTCCGGGCTGGAGACCCTGGACGCGGACGCGGTAGGTAGTATCGGCTTTGGGGGCCAGCCGGGGCAGGCCCTCGAAGATGACGCGGTTTCGGTCGATTCGGTAGGAGACCGGGCCTTCGGCGGCCACGGCCTGCATCCCCGGCGGCACGGTGGCCACCAAGAAGACTTGGGTCGCCGCCTTGGAGCCCTGGTTCACCACGCGGATCTCATACGTCGTTTCCCCGCCGAGCTCGATCGGGTCTTCGACGTCGACGACTTGGAACAAGATGGCGGCGATCCCTTCGACCACGACCGGTTGCTCCCCTTCGATCGAGAGGCCGGGCTCGCCGGTGCAGGTGTACCGGAGGGTCTGCTCGCCCATCTCTACCGGCATCGCGGTCAACCGGACCGAACCGGGCTCCTCGACGGGCAGCTCTTCCAGGAACCAGTGGACGCTTCGAGTGGCCGCCTCGTATTGCCCCTCGTTGTTCGCGGTGACAAAGTCCAGGCCAGCCGGCAGATGGGCGACCAGCTCCACGTTTCGTGCCGGGGCCGTGCCCGGATTGGATACTGAGATCTCATACGTCGCCTGACGCTCCAGATACCGGTGCTTGGGGCCGGCCAACGCAACGTCCAACTGGGGGGCGATCACCTCGATCTGGAACTGGTCTTCGACCTTCAGGTTGGCCTCGGCCCGGGCGCTGAGCAGGTTGGTGAACACGCCGGGCTTCTCCGCCACCAAGGTCAGGTCCAACTGCCGGCTTTCGTTCGGTTTGAGATCTCCCAACGCGTTTTCCAGCATCTCGCCGCCAGCGTGCCGGAAGCCGGGCGGCACGTGTTCCTCCAACACTACGGCGTAGGCCACGCCGCTGCCGGGGTTGGAGATGGTGATCGATAGCGTGGCCTCTTCGCCGATCAAGACCTGGCTCGGGGCCGACGTTCGGACGGTCAGCTCGGGCTTGGTGGCGATGCATCGGGCCGAGGCGTCGGCATTGAAGCGGACGGTAGCCACGCTGCCAATCTCGCCTTCCTCCTCGGGCATCACCTGCATCTCGACGGACGCCTCCTCGCCCGGCTTGAGCGTGCCCAGATCCCAGACGACCTTCCCTTGGGCATCGCGCGACGCCTGCGGACTCGTGCCGGCAAGCCGGGCTCCTCGCGGGACTTCGTCGTAGACTTGCACCCCTTGGGCGCTGATCTGGCCGGAGTTGGTCACCTTCACTCGGAAGGTGGCCTCCCTGCCGACCTGGATCTCCTCGGGTGCGAGTTTCTCGATCGTCAATTGCGGTGTCTGGGGGCCTTCGAACTGCTGGCTGCCGGGCGTGCCCGTCCCTTGGGGCGACAGGCCGACTGCGTCCGGACCGGGCCCTAAGCCGGGCGGGGCCGTCCCGTCCGCTAAAGGACGAGAGGAATAGGGGAGACTCGTGACGCGATCGCTCGGATCGAGCTCGAGCCGGGCCGGCTCGCGGCCACTGGCAGGGGGAGCGACCGGGGCCGTGATGACGTTGTAGCGATCGCCGGCGAGCGGTCCGAGCGAGCTGGGCGCGGCGGGAGATTCCGCCGGTTGAGCCGAAGGTGCCGCCGGTTGACGCGCGTACGACGAATCGGATTCGGCCGTCTCGACCAGCGGGGGCAATTGCGGATATCCGGTGGATCCCGTCGCGCCCTCGTCGAGTCTCAAACCGTTGAATGACGTGTCGGCGGGGACGTCCGCACGCTGTGTGGGCTGCCCGCCCTCGCTATTGGTGCTGACCGCGGGGCCGCTGCCAACCGTTGACATGCGGGGGAACGGATCGCGAGTCGGCCCGGCCGCGTGTTGAGTTGGATCGACGGGTTGGGTCGGGTCCACGGAGGGTTGGGTCGGGTCGGCGGAGGGTTGGGTCGGGTCGGCGGAGCTGCCTGCAAGGGCGATTTGCGGGTACCTCTCGTCGGCGTCCCCGGGCGATCCCACGGCGCCCGTTCGGACGGATTCGCTGCCGGCGCGCAGGGGATTGGCTGGGGGACCGCTGTCAAAACCCGGCTGGCCCGCCACGCCCACCCCGCGCAACGGCGATTCCGGAATCGCCTGCTCGGACGGCGCCGACGGGGACGTCTTCGACGCGGCAGCGCCCGGCGGCGGATCTTCCACGCTGCGTTGGGCTTGCGCGATTGCGATCAGCCCCAACACGACGATCGTGGCCAACGCCGACATCCGAATGACCAGGAGTTTCATGGCTCGAATTCCCGACCCGAGGAGGGAAGGCTTCGCGAATTCCCGCGCTTCCCGGTAGCGATGGGGTGGGGCCTACCCAAATCCCAATAGACGTGCTGAAGCGATCTCCCGCCGATCGGTCCTCAGATGGGAGCGACGCGGCTACCGACAAACGGGCCGGTAACTACCAAAATCCGGGCGGTGAGGGAAGGCCACTTTCGGGAGTCAGTCGTTGAGAAGCTTGGCTTTGAGTATGCGGGCAACGTGCTCGTTGTACTCTCCCGACGTGGTTCGCGGAGGAATCCAGTCCTCGTAGTCGAAGTCGGGATGGGCCAAGGGTTCGTCGATTCCCATGTGGTAGACGTAGAAGTCGCGGACCTTGGCGGCAGTTTCCGGGCTCTCGTACTGGCCCAGGTCGATCTCCATGCGATCGGGGATCTCCCGGACGAACTGCTCCAGCCCACAACCGACGTAGACGTGGAACCCGCGGAAGTCCAACGCCGCGCCGATCTGCGGGCCGCCGCCATAGTCGGCCACCCAGACTCTTTCGTGCGTCTCGATCACACGACCCGGCAGGCTCATGCAGAGGCGGACGTCTGCCTCCGGGTCGAACCGCTTCAGCACGTCGATGAGCTGTTTGACTTTCATGCTCCCCGGAGCTCCGTCTTGTCGGCTCGCTGAATGGCGCTTTGGATCTCACGCCATGGGACCTCTTGCGGTCGCCGCTTGGTGCGGGAGGCGATCGCCGCGGCTGCACCCGCCGCTTCGCCCATCGCGACCGCGTTCCCCGTCACCCGGTAGCTGGAATGCGCGATGAAGTCGCCGCTGATGCATCGGCCGGCCATCAGCAGGCCGTCGACGTCGCGGGCGATCAGGGCCCGATAGGGGACATCGTAGGGCTTGGCGCGGACGCCTTCCTTCATGATGCCCTTATCTTTGCCGGGGTCGGTCGAGTGGACGTCGACGGGGAAGGTCACGCGGCAGACGGCGTCGTCGTGCTCCCTGCCCGCGATCAAATCCTCCTGGGTCACCTCGTAAAGGCCGTGGATCCGCCGGCCCTCGCGCACCCCGATGTGTTCCGGCGTGGCGACGATTTGGACGCCCTTCCACGCGCCGCCGAGCGAGCGGAGGCCGTCGACCAGCTTGTGGACTTCGGCCCGGGCGCGGAGCGTGGCCTCGGTGATCGCGGCGGCATCGGTCGCTTCGATCCCGTACTCGTGATTGGCCATCATCGCGAAGAGGCCCTCGCGGATGTAGAAGAGCGTGGGCTGGGCGTAAGAGGGGTCGACGCCGGCGCGTCGCATCTCCTGGAGGAGACGGTCTTTCGGGTGACGCTCGCCGCGGGCCTCGGCCAGGCCACGGACGAACGGCGTCATCCCCTCCGGCTCGATCCCCACCAGGAGCACGATCATGCTCAAGGGCTGCGTCTCGCGGGAGCCGGGCCGGCCGTAGTCGAAGCCGCAGCCGGCCTGCGCGGCCAGATCGCCGTCGCCGGTGGCGTCGACGAACACGTCGGCCGACCAGGCCTGGCGTCCCGATTTCGATTCGGTCACGGCCAGCGCGAGCCGGTTCGACTCGTTCGGCACGGCGGCGACGACCCGCGTGTGGAGCTGAATCTTGACTCCCGCCTCGATGCACATCTCGTCGAGCATCCGCTTCATCAACTCGACGTCGTAGCCGATCGAGCTGCCGTACTTGGCCGAAGCGCCCCGGCGGCCGAGCTCGGCGAGCATCTCTTCCATCAGCCCGGGCTTGTTCGTGGCGTCGAGGATCCAGCTCAACAGGCCCGCGGTCCAAACGCCGCCCAGGCAGCCGCAGGACTCCAGAAGCCGGGTTTTCGCACCCGCCCGGGCCGCCGCGATCGCGGCCGCCACGCCCGCGGGGCCCGCGCCGCAGACGATCACGTCGTCGAGCTCGACGATGGGCACGTCCCGAGCCGGCTCGCGGTAGGCGCCGGGGGCCGGCGGCCCATTGGGCGACGCGAGGGGCGAGGTGCCCGGCACCAAGGCGGCGCCTATCGTGGCCCCGGAAGAAAGGAACACTCGTCGATCGATTCGTTTGGGCATGGGGCAACTCCGCGTGGGGGCCCATCTTGCGGTGCAGCCGTCTCGGCCGCCGTGTGGTGGCTGGAAGCCTGCACCGCCACTGGGTTCGGCGTCTCTGGTCGGTTCGAGTCAGTGGCTTCTCGGGCTGGAAACCTGTCCTGCGGTCTCTGGGAAAAGTCCGGTCAAACGCCCGGGCGAACGGTCCCGTCGAGCGTCCGCCACCGCGGGCGCGGCACGATCGGGAGCATCGCCTTGCACATCCGAGCGGAGCGCCAATGGCCCTCGCGTTCTTCTTGTCATGAACGGTCCGTTAGACGGGCACGACTTCGATGCCGGCCATCGCCGCGTAGGCCTTGAACTGTTGGTCCAGCTTGCCGTAGATGAACAGTTGGTGGAAGCCCTTGCAGTCGCGGCAGTCGTCGACGTCGTCCATCTCCAATTCGACCGAGGTGCGGCACCCGCCGGAAGGCGGCGTGTCGATGTTGGCCGCCACGCGTCCCGTGCCCAGGATGATCTGGCCCGGCCCCTGGAATTTCATCACGGTCACTTCCTGGCCGATCCGCCAGAGGACCTGGGTGGCCACGCCGCGGTCGGGCTCGGAGTGGGTGCGAAGGATGAACGGCTCGTGCGGCTTGTCCGGTCCGTCGAGCTTCGTGGGGCAGCTACAGTGGGCGCCCATCAGGGTATTATTGACGGTATTGGGAGCCGGGTCCTGCATGAAGCCGGGCCGCTTGGTCAATAGCGCGGTCAGGCGCAGCGAGATGGCCGCGTTCCAGTCGGCCTCGCAGGCCCCCACGCTCAGTTCGTCGTTGAGCTTCGACCAGGCCATGCACGGCCCGCAGGGGACCTTCTCCCCGCCGACCAGAGGCAGGCAGTTGACCGAGATGCCGTGGCACTTCTCTTCGGCCATGAGCTGCCGGGCGACGACGTACATCCTCGCCGCGTTGAGGATGTCCTCCGGCTTGGGCTCGACGATCTTCTTGGCCTCCTTGGTGTAGTAGTCGGCGATCGCCTTGACTTCGTCGGTGGCCTCCGTCTTCTGGAAGATCTCGAGCCATCGGGCGTGGGGGACGTAGTGGAGCGTGGTGCCGACCACGTCCAGTTGCTGATCGCGCACCTGGTCGCCCGTCACGACACACAGCCGGGTGTTCTGCATGTCCCATTTGGTCCGCAACATGTGCACGGCCTCGGCCAGCCAGCCGAAGTCCTGGGTAGCGCCGACGAAGCACTTCTGCGCCTTCCGCGACGGCTGAAGATGGCCCGTGAACGACGTGCCCATGGGACTGAAGATGATCAGCGGGACGTCGCCTTTCTCGTCGGCGATGAAGTTGGCCAGCGGCCATCGCATGATATCCTGCATGCAGACGATCAAGCCATCCGGCGGCGACTGCTTGAGCTTCTCCAGGAAGGCACTGACGGCCCCCTCATCCCCGAGCGGCTCAGGGATCACCTCCATTTGGACGCCCAGCTCGGTGGCCGCGTCCATCATCGTTTTCGTGTAGTCGGCCTGGCGCCCCTTGATGTCGTAGGTGCCGCCCGGCCAGCCCATCCAATACTTCTCGACGTCCGGCGGCCGCACAAACACCGCAACCACGCGGGGCTTTCCGGCCGTCTTGAAATCCTGGCCGAACAACGAGGACGCGAAGTCGAACAGCCCCATCTTCAACGCCAACGCCGAGGCGCCGACGGTTTTCAGAAAGCCGCGGCGGCCCATCGCCATCGGGCAGCCGGCGCACATCGGGGAATGGCACGTCTGGGAACTACAGGTTTTCATTGCATCTCCTCCTCGCCTCCGGAGCAAGCGGCTGATTGGGATGACTACATTCGCAGTTGGGTCGCAGCATGCGTTGTCACACAGTCCGCAGGCCGCGCACATCATCCTGCCGTGGGCGAGGGATGTCAAGGAGGTCGGTCGGGCCGGCAAAGGGGCGGCAGAGCAACGTCCCTCACGCACGGAAGTTGGCCGGACTGCGACCTTGGTGACTCGATCGGGCTGTCGTACAATCGTCCCTTATGTCGGAGCCGTCCTCGCCACGAGTTGTCCAGCTCACACCCCCGGGCCGTGGGGCAATCGCGAGCCTCCTGGTCGAAGGGCCCGACGCGGCCAACCTGGTCGAGTCGGGGTTCGTCGCGGCCGGGGGGCGACCGCTCGTCTCCTATCCTCTCGGGCAGATCGTGTTCGGACGCTTCTCGGTCGAATCCCATCCCGGCGAAGACATCGTCGCTTGCCGCCGCTCGGAGCACTCGGTCGAGCTGCACTGTCACGGGGGACAGGCTGCCGTGGCCAGGGTGCGGGAGATGCTCGTTCGACGGGGGTGCCGCGTCGGCTCGTGGCAGGAGTGGATCGCCGGGCAGCACGAGGACCGCATCGCTCGGGAGGCACGCATCGCTTTGGCCGACGCACGGACCGAGCGGACCGCCGGCGTCCTGCTGGATCAATACCATGGCGCGCTTCGCCGGGCGGTGGAAGCCGTCCGCGACTCGCTCACCGCCGGCAACGCCCGCACAGCCACCGAGCAACTCCAGAACCTCCTGGCCCGCGCCGAGCTGGGCCGCCACCTCGTCCAACCGTGGCGGGTCATCCTGGCCGGGGCGCCCAACGTGGGCAAGAGCAGCCTGATCAACGCGTTGGTGGGCTACCGGCGGGCGATCGTGCACGCGGCGGCCGGCACCACGCGGGACATCGTCTCCGCAACCACGGCCATCGATGGCTGGCCGATCGAGCTTTCGGATACGGCCGGACTGCGGCAATCCGAGCACGCCCTGGAGCAAGCCGCCATCGAGCTGGCCCAACGGCAGCTCGCCTCGGCCGATCTGGTTCTGTTGGTCTTCGACTTCAGCCAGCCGTGGTCCGACGCGGACCAGACGCTCTGGAAAAGCCGTCCGGAGGGGCTGGTAGTCCACAACAAGTGCGACCTCCCTCAAGCCCCCGATCCGCCCTGCCCGTACGGCCTTTTGACCAGCGCGTTAACTGGCGCGGGCATGGAGGCACTCGTTCGGGCAATTGCCGAACGTCTGGCTCCGGACTCTCCTCCGCCGGGTGCCGCCGTCCCGTTTGACGACGATCAGATCGTTCACCTGCGCGAGACCCTGGCCGCAATCTCACGCCACGACTCCCCTGCGGCGCTCGCGGCACTGGAAGGCCTGCTGAAGTGACGCCCGGTCCGGCCGCTGTGACGCCGGTTCACGTTGGGTTGGCGTGACAGCACCGCTAGCTTCGTTTCTGTTCCGCAGACGGCTATTCGGGCCCGCAAGAACCGCGCTTTTCAGGAAAACTGTCTAAAATCCGCCAATTTCTCTGGACTCGTCCGGCCGAATGTGAGTAGACTCCGCCGCCTTGAGTCTATTCGTGAGGGTCTCGTCGTCCTGCCCGGAAGGAAGCCTCCAAGGATCGGGAGGTGCAAGAGCCGAGTTGGGGCCTGTAGGGTCGCCGGTCTGCGGCGCCAGGTCGGGTTGCTGTTCAGCACGGCTCGGTGAGCGAGTTTCAGGAGGAACAGGCAATGTGTCTCTGGAAGTATCGGTGGGTGGCTCACGCCTCGGTGGCGATCGCGGCATCGATCGCACTGGTCCCGGCATCCGCATCGGCGTGGGAGGCTGGCACAACTCCTGCGGCCGTCCAGAGCGACGGCCCGAACACCGTCGAGGTGGTTGTCCATGACGGCGGTGCCAACGAGCCCGCCAAGACGGCAGAACCGTCGGCCGAGGAGCGGGCTCCGTCCGCAGAGCAGACGTCCGATCCACCGGCGGAGGTTGCCGTCCAGACACCCGAGGGGCCGTCCGAGACCCTCGACGAGAGCCCCGAGGGCCCGCCGGCCGATTCCACGGCGCAGCCGACCGAGGATCCAGGGCAATCTGCCGACACGACGTCCGACCAGCCAAGCACCGTCGCCGACCAACCCCTCAAGCCGGTCCCGGATCCGCGATCTTCGGGGATCGTGCCGGCCGAGACGGCCAGCTTCAACGGGATCACTCCCGGGGTGAGCACCCTGAATGAGCTTCAGGACGCCTGGGGGCCGCCGAAGGAGATCGCCAACCGCAACGCGCAGCTCATGCATCTTTACAGCGTGGAGCCGTTCGAGCGGGTGGAGGTGAGCTTTGTCAAGGATCGGGTCTCGGCGATTGTGATTCGTCTGGACCGCGCCTTTCCCGCCGATCTGGTGGCCGAGAAGCTGGAGCTGTCCGGCATCCAGCCGGTGTTGGTTTCCGACGAGTTGGGCCACGTGCTCGGTCAGTCGTTCCCCGAACGCGGCGTGCTGTTTGCGTTTGAGCCGAGCGAGACCCTGGGCACCGCGTCGATGAAGGTCGTCCAAATCATTCTCGAACCGATCAATTCCGAGGCGTTCGTGCTCCGTGCGGAAACCCACATGGACAGCCAGCCGGATCGAAGCATCCACGACCTGGAGCAGGCGATCGAGCTCGACCCGGAGAATGCGCGGGCGCATTGGCTTCGCGCTCGCCTGTTAGCCGTGGGAGGAGATTCGCAGGCCGCGCTGGAGGTCTGCGCCGAGGCGATCCGTGTGAGACCGGACGATGCTCAGTATCGACTGACGCGGGCGCAGATCCTGGGGCAAATGTACCGCTTCCCCGAGGCAATCGCGGAAGCCGAACAGGCCCTCAGCACCAGCGCGACCCGACCGCACGTCAAGGCTCAGGTGGTGTGTCTGTTGGGTGACTTGCTCAGCTCCCAGCCCGAGCCGGACTATCGTCGGGCAATCCAATACCACATGGAAGCCGTCAAGACCGCCGATCCGTTGGCGGTCAGTCAACACCCGGCCGTCCGCATCGCCGCCAAAGAGGTGCTGATCGACGCCCATCTGGGGGCCGGCCACGACATTGCCTGGGGCCCCTGGGACGGCAAGGAGAAGGCCGTTCCCCGATGGCTCGACCAGGCGGCCACCGTGGCCAAGGATTTGGCGAACGGCGAAGGCTTGTCGGTCGAGCCTCAGTTTCGCGTCGCCACGCGGGCGTTGGCCGCGCTGGTGGGGATGCGGGGCAAGCTGGATCCCGGCCGGTGGGCCGAGGAGGCCCTTCGCGTCGGTCAGCAGCTCATCGCCGCCACCCCCGACTCGCCCCGCCAAGATCAGATCCGCTGGAACCTGGGCATGGCCCTGTACGATGCGGTGCAAATCTATCAGATGCGGGGCGACCACGAGAAGGCTTTGACCTACGGCAAGCGGGCGATCGGGTACCTCGAGCCGGGCGCCGCCTCGGCGCAGGCGAGCCTGGCAGACACCTACTTGCTCGGCCGGCTCCACTTCCGATTGGGAGCGATCCACGCCGTGGGCAAGCAGGACCATGCGGCCGCCATCTACTGGTTCGAGAAGGCCATCCCCGTGTTCCAGGAATCGGTCGACCATCTGGCCCAGGCAGAGTTGGGACGCCTGGGGGAAACCTACGTCAGCATGGGCGTCTCCTTCTGGGAGAGTCAGCAGCAGGATCGCGCCGTCCGCTTGACCCAGCGTGGAGTCGAGCTCATGGAACAGGCCGTCAAGGGCGGGGCGATGGAGCCGTCCGCCCTAGAAATCCCCTACACCAACCTGGCCACCATGGCCCGGCACCTGGGCAAAAGCGACGAGGCGGATCAGTACCTCCTCGAAGCGAAGAAGCACAAGCAAACGACCCTACGGTAGCCGGGATCCTCCCCAGAAGGAGTTGGCAGAGACCTTCAGCCCGGGGCTTCGGGGCAGGCAACGTCCTTCTCCCCTCCTGCCACCACCTACTAACGACGCGGGCTGGCGATCACTGTGTCTTCAGGTGTTCCGCCCGGGCGATGCCAGCCGCCCCGATGTATCCCGCGTCGCCTCCCAAGGAGGCGAAATCGATCGCCGTTCGCTCGGCCAGCACCGGGAACGCGCGCCGTTGGACTTCCTCCTGAATCCGGGCGAGGAAGCGCTGGCCCAATTCCCGCTCGTGCCCACCGAAGGTCATGGCCCCGCCCAACAACACGCCGTTCGGATCGATCGTGTGCATCAGGCTCACGACTCCGATGCCCAGGTAGCGGGCGGTTTCCATCACCAGCTCCAGCGACAGCTCATCGCCCGCCTCGGCTTCCTCCGCGATCAGTTCCGGGATGCCCTTTCTCTGCTTTTCTGGCTTCTCTTCCTCCTGCTTGATCCGCTCCGGCAGCGCGCTCGTCCGGCCGGCGTTGAGCGCCTCTTGAGTTCGCTTGATCACGGCCGTGGCGCTGGCGTACGCTTCCAGATGTCCCGGCTGGCCACAGCCGCACAGGCGAGCGTTCTCAGAACAGTCGATAATGATGTGGCCGCATTCGGCACCGTGGCTGTTCTCCCCGTCGATCGACACCCCCCCCACGATGATCCCGCAGCCGATCCCCGTCCCCAGGGTCAACAGCACCATGCTGTGGAAGTCCTGACCCGAGCCGACCCAAAACTCGCCGTACGCAGCCGCGGCGGCGTCGTTGGCAAAGGCGACCGGCTTTCCGCAGTGCTCGCTGAGCCGATCGCGGATGGGGAACCCCTTCCATCCGGGGCCAAGGAGGTTGACCGGGTCGATCAGCTTGCCGGCGGGGATGTCCATCGTTCCGGGCGACCCCAGCCCAACTCGCGGGACCGAAGAGTGGTCGATCCCCGCGGCCTGAATTGCTCGCCTAACGGCCTCCCCCATCCTTCGGGTGGCATCTTCGGCCCCTTTCTCGACCTCCGTCGGGACGCTTAGCTTGAGGACCGGCGCCCCCTCTTCGTCGACCATGGGGCGCCCCTGGTCATCGACCAATATGATCTCCCGCCCCAGGTCATCGACCACGCCGACCTTGATATTCGTGCCCCCGAGATCGACTCCTGCAAAAAACGGCGCCTGGCCATCCTTTGCGGGGATTGGTTCGCGCTGGTGTGTCATGACAGTCGATCAACCTTTCGAAGAACTCTTCGCTAATGGGTGGTGAGACCTGGGCAGTCTGGCAGTATAGAAGCTCACGAGGTTGCCGGCAATTGTCCCGTGCGACCGACTCCGGGGTCTTTCGGAGCCCCGAAGGCCAAACGGCACACCATGTGCTTCCGAAACTCTTGTCGAGCGAGCAGTCGTCGGGACCTCTCGGCGTGCAGGCCGCAACTGGTTCTCTGGCAAGAGCTTACGGGCTTGCCCGCCAACGATTCCCCCGGACGCTCAAGTTGAGATTGTAAGAAATGCAGATTCCCGCAACAATGTGGCACTTCTGTGGACTCACCCAAGCTCGCTTGACCAACCCGTGCAAGTAGGAAACGGATTTCCGGAGTGACCGTGATGCCCGCCTTCGCGGACGCGGGGTCCCGCAATGCCCCGGCCGGCGCTAGCCCGGCGTGTCGTCCCATGGCGTGCTGCCCACGGCAACCGAGGTGACAGGGAGGTCGCCAGAACACGTTTCTTGTCTCCGCCGGCGTCGCCCAGTGATCCTGGAAGCGGCGCCCGAAACACGAAACGCCGCAAGCCCCTTCCTGGTGACTCGTTGCCGCATCCTCGCCACGGCGCCGTAGCGTCGGCGGGCTGAACGGCGCCAAGATCAGGAGGCGGCCCATGGTTTCGTTCTCGACGGCCCTATTGGCCCTGGCACTGTTGAGTGGCGCGCAGGGACAAGGAGAAACGGTCCTGCTGGACTTTGGTGCCGATTGGTGCATGCCATGTCGGCAGATGGACCCGGCGGTCAAGGAGTTGATGGCCCGAGGCTATCCGGTCCAAAAAGTCAACGTCGACCGCAATCCGGAGCTGGCTGCCAAGTACGGCGTCGACCGCCTGCCCAGCTTCATGATGCTGGTCGACGGGCAGGTAGTGGATCGGGTGGTCGGGGGGACCACGTTTAGCCGGTTGGAGCGGATGTGCAAGCTTGGCCGGGATAGCCGTTCGAGCCCTCCACCGGGCGTGCAACGGGCCGCATCCGACACGAGAAACCCGGCTTCGGCCCCCATTCCACCCGTCGGCACCGATCCCGTGTCTCCCAACGCCGGCAGGGATCTCGTGTTTCCCGTGGCCACCGAGCAGCAGCCCGCCGCCCGTCCAATCGACTCGCAGGCGACAAGCCCTGCCTCACCGGGCCCTTGGCGCCTGGCGAGCACCGACTCGGCGACCAGGGCCGACGCGACGCGTTCGTACGCCGACCGGCTGATCGCCGCCACGGTCCGGCTGCGGATCGAGGATCCCGACGGGCACTCGTGCGGGTCAGGGACGATCATCGACGCCCAAGACGGCGAGGCACTGATTCTCACCTGCGGACACATCTTTCGCGACTCCAAGGGCCGAGGGCCGATCGAGGTCGACCTGTTCGGTCCCACCCCGGCCGAGCGGGTGCCCGGCCGCCTGCTCTCGTACGACCTGGAGCGAGACATCGCGATTCTGACCATCCGTACTCCGGGGCCGGTAGCCACGGCCCGGGTGGCTCCTGCCGGGTATCGTGTGGCGAAGGACGACCGAGTGATCACCGTTGGCTGCAACAACGGCGAGCCGCCTTCCGCCCGCTTCAGCCGCGTCACCTCCGTCGACAAATACCTGGGTCCGCCGAACCTCGAAGTGGCCGGACTTCCGGTGCAGGGCCGCAGTGGGGGGGGACTGTTCTCTCAGGACGGCCTGGTGATCGGCGTCTGCAACGCGGCCGATCCGGCCGATGACGAAGGCCTGTACACCGCGTTGGCTGCCGTCCAAGCCGAGCTGGGTGAGGCCGGTCTGGCGTTCGTGTACCACGCCGGCGGATCGTCGGCAACCGAAGCTCCCCTGGTGGCTCTCAACCCGCCGCCGGTCCCCAAGCAGATGCCCCGGCCAGGGGACCCGAATCGCGAAGCGGACGTTCCGACCAACTCACTGGGGTGTCTCGCTGACCGGGGGCAACCCAATCGCATAAGCCCGCTCGACCGCAGCCAACAGGTGCAAGACCTCAGCGGCGAGGAGCTGGCGGCCCTGGAAGAGATCCAAGAGCGGCGAGAGCAAGGCGCCGAGGTCATCTGTGTCGTCCGATCGCGATCAGACCCGAGGGCACCGAGTGAGATCATCGTCCTCGACCGTGTCTCGCCGGCATTCCTGGAGCAGCTTGCCGCCCAGTCGCGGACCCAGCGTCAAACGACGCGACACCTCACCTCGCTCGAGGTTCCCGAGACAGGGCAGAAACGCAGGCCAGCGGAGCCGTTGCCGCCCCCCTCGCCGAGAACCCTTCTCGAGTATCGGTCCGACGTCCGCTGAAAGAGGGGGCTCGCGGCCCGCACCTGTGGTCACCGCTTCACAGCCTTACCCCAAGAACGGCGTGACGCCGGTTTCGCGCCACGCCAGTTTGGGGAATCCCTCGCCTCACATCACACGCCGACGATCGTCACCACGGGAACGCGCCCACGCGAAGTCGGCGCATCCTGGGGGTTAGCGGCCCCCTTTGTGTATTATGCGTTCCTGCGACCTATATTTGCGTATTCGGCCGCCCGATCTTGTAACGCCCTACCTTTGCCTGACCAGGCACGCGATCGTCGTAGCAGATCGATGACCATCATCCTGACCTTGCTGGTTGGCGTGTTGAACCTGTGCTTGGGCTACGTGTTGGCGGTTCGCCTCGGCTACGGACCGCCGGGGCTGGTGGATGCCTGGGAGGTGCTGCTGGCCAACCGTCCGATCCAGCCGGCTGCCGTCCAGGAGCCGCCGCCCGACGAGCGATCGGCCGACGCACCGCCGCAAGAGAACGTCGGCCCCACGCTCGAAGAGATGCTGGATAAGCCGTACGACGAGGCGTATGACGACGCCTACCACGAGGCGTACGACGAGGCGTATGACGCAGAACGTCAGCCGGGATCCGAGGAACCGCAACTCGACGCCCCGGAGGAATGGGAACTCGACGAGCGGTTCGTCGAGGTCTCGGTCCTGAAGCTGAACATCGCGATGATCCGAAGCGGGGCGAGAACCACGGACATCGATACGCGGCTCCGGGCGGCCCAAGGCGAGAGCGATACCGAGACGATCCAAAGGTGTCGGGACGAACTGTTGGAAGACTCCCAAGCGTTTCTCGCTGAGCACGGCCAAGCGGCCGACCGCTTCCGTGAACGGATCGAAGAACTGGGCGAGCTCAGGACGCTGGGCGACCGGATCGAGATGGCCAACCTGGAACAGGCCGCCCAGGTCGAAACGACCATCAACAACCTCCAGTTCATGGACTTCGAGTCAGACCTGGAAGCGGCAAATGAGCGTCTGTTGGAAGAGCTGAAGAACCTGCGCATTGCGCGACATAAGCTCCGCGACGACCAGGAAAGGGCCTTCCTGGCCATCGCCCGGTACGAAAACCGCTTGGCCGAAATGGAAAAGCGGATGTTCAACGACGCATTGACAAGGCTCCCCAACCGCATCGGGCTGGAAGCCACGCTTTGGCAGTGGTGGCAGGGGGGACGCCACCGGTCGCGCCAGACGTCGGCCGCACTGTTCGACCTGGACGCCTTCGGCCAAGCCAACGAGCGATACGGCGCGCTGGCCTGCGACAAGATTCTCTACCAAATCGCACAAGTCATCCAGAGCCAAGCCGGGGAGGCAGACCTGGTGGGCCGCTTCTCCGGGCAGCAGTTCCTCCTGGTGATCCTCGACGTTGGTCCCCGCAAGGCGATCAAGAGTGCCGAGCTCATCCGCCAGTCCATCGAGCGGATCACGTTCCTTTCCGGTGACGACGAAATTCGGGTGACCGTCGGCGCCGGGATCACCGAAGTCGTGTCGGACGACACGCACGAAGCATTGTTCACAAGACTGGAACAAGCACTCCGCGAGGCCAAGGAGGCCGGGCCGAACCGATCCTTCCTGCACGACGGCCAGAACGTCGAGCTGGTCGAGTCGCCCGGCCTCGGGGCGGAATACGCCGAAATCCCGATCTAGCAGGAAACCGTCAATCCTCACACTTCGAATCGAGGAACCGAAGAGCAAGGAGTCAACGATGCTGGAAGCGATCGAGGTCTTCCATCGCGGCGTCGCACACCAGGAAAAGAACGACCTGGACCTGGCCGTCGCGGCCTTCAGCGAAGCCATCCAGATCGACCCGAAATACGTCGAGGCCTACTACAGCCGGGGAAACGCGTACGAAGCCCAAGGACAACACGACCGGGCCATCGTCGACTACGAAGCCGTGCTCCAGTTCAGCCCCAACGAGCCGGCAGCCTACTACAACCGCGGAGTCGCCCTCGCCAACCAGGGCCATCGTACCCAGGCCATTGCCGACTTCGATGAAGCGATCCGACTCGACCCGAAGTACGCCAAGGCCTACTACAACCGAGGGCTCGCCCATCAGAAGATGGGGCAGCTCGACCAGGCCCTGGCCGACTTCACCAAAGTGATCTCTCTGGAGCCCGACGAGGCCGACGCCCGCGTCGGCCGGGGGCTCGCCCGCCTCCAGAAGGGCGACTACGACGCGGCCATCGCCGACTTCAGCGAAGCCGTCCGGATCAAACCCGACTGCGCCGAAGCCTACGGCAATCGGGGCAACGCCTTCGAGGGCAAGGGAGACTACGAGACGGCCATCGCCGACTACGGCCAGGTCATCCGACTCCAGCCGAAAGACACCAAAGCCTACTGCAACCGCGCGGTCGCCCTCTTCAACCTCGGAAGATTCAATCAGGCGATCGCCGACTATACCGAAGCCATCCGAATCCGGCCGAAGCTTGCCAGGCCGTACTACAGCCGGGGATTGGCCTACGCCAAGAACGGCCAGACCGATCAGGCCATCGCCGACTTCACCACCGCCATCCGGCTGGAACCGAAGAACGTCGACCCCTACATCGCCCGGGGACTCGCCCGGGCCGCCCAAGGCGATCATCCGGGCGCGATCGAGGACTACACCGCGGCCCTCGGAATCGACCCGAAGTGCGCCAAGGCCCACTACCACCGGGGCATCGCCTACAGCTCCCAGGGAGATCTCGATCAGGCCGTCGCCGACTATACCGCCGTGCTCCAGATCTACCCGAAGGACGCCAAAGCCTACTGCCACCGGGGCGTCGTCCGTACCCGACAAGGCAACGTGGCCGCCGCCCTGGCCGACTACGACGAGGCGATCCGGCTCGATCCGAGATACGCCCACGCCTACTACAACCGCGGGCTCGTCCATCGAATTCAAGGCGATCTGGACAAGGCCATTGCCGACTTCACCGAAACGGTCCGCCTCCAACCCAAGAATGCCAGGGCCTACCACAACCGGGCGCTGGCCTACGAGAAGAAAGGCCCGAAGGCCAAGGCCGAGGCAGACCACGCCACGGTCAAGCGACTGGAAGGCAGTGGGTAGCAGGCGGCAAGCACTGTCCCGTTGGCTGCCACGCCGCTTTCCCGGCTCGGATGCGCACTACCCGCTGACCGCTGACTACCGCATCCTGTCCGGCGTCGACGCCCGACGGGCTTCGGCCGGCGGAGCCTCTTCAACAACCTTCTTCCACCCAGCCGGCGTGCGGGCGTGCAGCCAGTTGTTCTCGAAAACCTTCAACGGATCCAGAAGGTTCACGACGTTCAGCTTGGGATTCTCGAACTGATACACCATGGTGGCCGTGCCGTTGGGAAGCACCGTCTCCAGGGCAAATGGCTGCATCGTGCTGAGCGTCAGGATCAGGGTGGCCCGCCGGAAGTTCGCCGCATCGCCCTGACGCTTCGGATGCGCTTCCAGCCAGACCTGGTCCTTGGCCTGGTCCAGCGTGTCGACCCGCAGGAAGTAGCGCTCCTTCAGTTGCCCGGCCTTGGCCCCGAACACGAAAGGGAGCGGGCTGTTGCTGATCGCCTGGCCCCACAACTCGGGCGGCAGCTTGTGCTCCACCAGTTGCTTCTGCTGGAAGTCGTATTCAAACAGGGACTTGCCGCTACAGATCCACTGCTCCGCCTGCTGACCTTTCACCAACCGGCCGCCGATCGCCTCTCCCCGGCTCCACCGGAAATCGACGATCTCCCCGTCCACGCGAAACATCCCCTTGTCCGGCGCCGCGTACTTGATCTCCCCCCGGACGATGTGCATCGGCTGATCGGCCCGCCAGGCGGGGTCCCAATCGAAGCGCGTAAACTTGCACTCGAACGCCTTCACCTCGCCGCCGTGCTCCTCCCATCGCTTCAGCACCCAGTCCAGGTCCGCCTGTTGCTCGGGCGTCAGCACGAACGGGGCCGCGGCCGCCGACTGCGGGTCGCGTCGGACGAGCTGCGGATCCCGGGGCACCAGGGCCTCGGGAGAAGCCGCCGGGTACTGCTGCGACGCCGGTTGCCGCGGCGGGGCCGGCTGTCCGGGCTGCGTCTGGCCCGCCGCCGGCCCAATCGCTACCAAAAGGCCGAGCGTCGTCAACAAGCCGATTCGTGTCGTCATCGATTTCCTCCCCTTCAGTCGCAACGGTCCGCCAAAACGGCGGCAAGCGATGCTAGCGTCGCGGGTCGCTCACCCCGCCCGAGTCTCTCCCAACAGGAAGCCGCGATTCTATCAGGAACCCCTATCCCGCCCTAGGGCGATTCGCGCCCGCCATGCCCGGCCGGCTGGCCGCGCCGACTCCTCTTGACCTCGGCCTCCCGGTTGTGCGACCATTCGCGCTGTCGATCCCCTCGTAGCTCGAGCTTCCAGCCCCTCGGCTTGGAGCTCCGGGCGAAATGAACTGGGAAGACGGGCAAGATGCCTGTCCTACGTGCGGACGTCTGCCGTGAAAATCGCGCTCGTGCACGACTGGCTCACCGGGATGCGGGGCGGCGAAAAGTGCCTCGAGGTGCTCTGTCGCCGCTTCCCCGACGCCCAGCTTTTCACCCTCCTGCACGTCGCCGGCAGCACGTCGCCGGCGATCGAGCGGATGGAGATCACCACCAGCTTCCTGCAACGGTTCCCCGGCGTCGGGCGACACTACCGTTACCTGCTGCCCTTGATGCCCGCCGCCGTCGGGCGGCTGAGGATTCCGGACGACGTGGATTTGGTCGTCAGTTTCAGCCACGCGGTGGCCAAAAGCATCGAGCCCCCGCCCGGCGTGCCCCACGTCTGCTACTGCTTCACCCCCATGCGGTACGCCTGGCACCGCCGCGACGACTACTTCCTCGCCTCCGGCCGCTTCCACAACACCCCCCTAAGCGCGGTCCGCAACGCGCTGCTCGACTGGATCCGCGAGTGGGACCAGTCGACGAGCGATCGGGTAACCCATTTCGTCGCCATCAGCCGCACCGTCGCCCGACGGATCGCCGAAAGCTACGGTCGCCCGAGCCGGGTCATCTACCCGCCCGTCGACACGCGGTTCTACACGCCGGCGGATGACTGGTCGCCGGGGTGGCTGGGGTCGAGCGAAGCGAGCCCCCAGCCGTCAACGCCCGGCGAATCGATTCCCTCGACCACCGCCAACTTCCCCAACGAACCCTACTACCTCTGCGTCTCCGCCCTGGTGCCGTACAAGCGGATCGACCTGGCCGTCGAGGCCTGCAACCGGCTCGGGCGCCCTCTGGTGGTGATCGGCTCGGGCCCCGAATCGCGGCGCCTGGCCCGGCTGGCCGGCCCGACCGTCACGCTCGCCGGCTGGTGCACCGACCACGCGATCCGCGACCACCTGCGTCACGCCCGGGCGCTCCTCTTCCCGGCCAACGAGGACTTCGGCATCGTGCCGCTGGAGGCCCAGGCGTGCGGCACGCCGGTGATCGCCTTCGGCCAGGGCGGGGCAACCGAGACCGTCCTCCCCGCCGACGAAACCCGCCAGGGCACGGGCCTCTTCTTCGACGAGCAAACGCCCGAAAGCCTCGCCCAAGCGATCCGCCGCTTCGAGGCCCATCCCGACCGCATCAGCCCCCGCCTCGCCCGACGGCAGGCCGAGCGGTTCGACACCGACCGCTTCGAGCGCGAGCTGGTCGGGTATCTGGAGGAAGTGGCCGCTCCTGCGCGGATGCCCGCCTCATAGCCACAACCTGCCGTTCGGACGGCCGCGATAATCCCCCTGTCTGCCGACGTTGGCCCACCGTCCAACCGTGGTATAATAGGAAACGATCCCGGGGAACGGCCGATTCCGTAGGATCACCGCATCGCAGGGCACCGGCAAGGGAACGATCCCATGAGTACGATCGCTCGACTATCATTGGCGCAATACGACCGGATGATCGAACACGGCGTTTTCGCTCAAGCGAAGCAGCGGCGCATCGAGTTCATCCGGGGGGAGAT
>DATKZH010000416.1:0-7963 GCA_035528065.1 Thermoguttaceae bacterium
GTGGCCCTCGACGAGAGCCAGGGCGATCGGCTGAAGGGGCGTCTGACGCTGGACGTGGAGAGAGACGGCAAGCCCGTCCGCGTCACGATGGACGTCGGCACGAAGTACGGCTCCTACGGCAAGACCTTCCCGATCGGCTGCCGCAAATCGGACCTCATCCTGAAGGAGCTCTACGCCTACATCGCCAAGGCGCAGGGCGACGACGGGTCCTGGGGGCCTCCTCAGCAGAACACGTTCGCGCCCCTGGCGTTGCTGGCCAGCGGCAACAAGGCCTATCTCCCCCTGGTCAAGAAGAACGTGCAGATGCACGCCAGGACGACCAAGGCGAAAGACCAGTCATGGCTGATCAACTGGCGGTACATGGCCGCGGCCATCGTGATGAGCGAGTACCACCTGGCGACCGGCGAGAAGTGGGTCCTGCCCGAGCTGCAGGAGGTCTACGACTTCCTGACGACCACGCAGTACACCGATATGTCCCAGATCGTCAAGTCGCCCACGCATGAGCAGCCCAAGGACAGCAACCGGGCGCACGGCGGCTGGGGCCACAATCCCGGGTTCGAGGGCTACGGCCCGATCGCCATGCTCACGGGACAGGGGGCCCTGGCGCTTTCGATGATGCACCGCTGCGGGATCAAGGTCGACCGTGCCCTCCACGAGAAGGCCTACGACTTCCTGGTTCGCGGGACGGGCAGGAACGGATACGTCTGGTACGCCGACATCCCCAGCCGGCCCGACCGCTGGGCGGACATGGGGCGGACCGGCGCGGCCGCCCTCGCCAACTTCCTGTGCCCGTACGAGAACCCTCGCTTCCAGAAGCAGGCGATGCTGCACGCGCGGGTGATCGGCGAGCATCCCGAGACCTTGCCGGATACCCACGGCTCGCCGATCATGGGCATGGGCTACACCGCCCTCGGGGCCTTCATCGACCCGGCGAGCTTCCGGAAGATGATGGACAACAACCGCTGGTGGTTCACGCTGGCGCACTGCGCCGACGGCACGTTCTACTTCCAGCCCAATCGGGACTACAACGCCTCGGACTTCACGAGCGGCCAGAGCCGGATCTCCGCGTCGGCCGTGGTCGCGCTGATCTTCTCCGCCAGGAAGAAGAACCTCTACCTGACCGGCGCGCACCGGAAGTAACCGCATCTGACTGCCTTCGTCATCACGCACAGAAAGAAAGGAAACACCCATGGACCGCACGACCTGCACGCTGCTCTCGTGTCTGCTTCTGAGCCCGGTATTCGCCCTGCCCGCTGCGGCGGTGGCGGCTACGGGCGTCGACATCCTCATCGCCGATTTCGAGGGCAAGACGTACGGTGAGGGCTGGCAAGTCGAAGGGGAGGCGTTCGGCAAGGCGCCGGCCAAGGGCACGCTCGGGAGCCAGCAGCAAGTGACCGGCTTCGAGGGCAAGGGGCTGGTGAACACCTTCCTCGGCGGCGACCCGCCGACGGGCAAGCTCACCTCGCCCGAGTTCACGATCGAGCGGGACTACATCAAGTTCCTCATCGGCGGGGGCGGACACAAGGACAAGACCTGCATGAACCTTCTCGTTGGGGGCAAGGTTGTCCTTACCGCCACGGGCCCCAACATCCAGGCAGGCGGCAGCGAGTTCCTCAACTGGGAGAACTGGGACGTCCGACAGTACAAGGGCAAGACCGCCGTCCTCCAGATCGTGGACGCCGCGTCGGGCGGCTGGGGACACATCAACGTCGACCAGATCTCGCAGAGCAACACGCAGGCGAAGAAGAAGCCGTTCGCCGCGCCGAAACCAGGCCGCAGCGCCAACCCGCACGAGGAGAACGCCCAGGAGATCAAGATCACGGGCAAGTACATCATCTTTCCCATCTCGAACAGGGGCCAGCGCGGCCGGATGACGATCACCGTCGGCGAGCAGCTCGTCCACAATCTCGACTGCGACTTCGCCCCGAACACGGACGCCATCGACTGGTGGACCTACCTGGACATGTCGGAGTACATCGGCAAGACGGCGAAGGTCGTCGCGAGGGCCGACCCCAACGTCTGCAAGCTGTTCGAGTCGAGCGACACGATCCGTCACCTCCAGCCGCTCTACGACGAAGCGCTGCGCCCCCAGTTCCACATGAGTCAGATGCGGGGCTGGAACAACGACACGAACGGGCTGCTCTACTACGACGGGCTGTACCACTTCTTCTGGCAGTGCAACCCGGCCGGCCGGGGCTGGGCCAACATGTACTGGGGACACGCCACGAGCCCGGACATGGTCCACTGGACCGAGCACGACCGGGCGCTGCGTTCCTTCGGCGGGAATGTGAAGAATCGTCATCCGAAGATGGCCGTGAAGAACTGCTTCTCCGGTAGCGGCAATGTCGATCTCTACAACACGGCCGGCTGGCAGAAGGGCGACGACAAGACGCTGGTCCTGGCGTTCACGGACACGGGTTGCGGCGAATCACTGGCCTACTCGACCGACCGCGGAAAGACGTGGAAGTACTACGAGGGCAATCCGGTGATCCAGCACTCGGGGCGCGACCCGAAGCTGATGTGGTACGAGGCGGGCAAGCACTGGGTCATTGCCGTGTTCGACCAGGACCGGGACAAGACGATCGGCCGGAATATCGCCCTCTACATGAGCAAGGACCTCAAGACATGGGAGCTTACGAGCAAGATTCCGGGCTTCTTCGAATGTGCCGAGATCTTCGAACTGCCCGTCGACGGCGATGCCAAGAAGACCAAGTGGGTCATCTACGCCGCGGACGCCCAGTACGCGATCGGACATTTCGACGGCAAGAAGTTCACTCGCGAGCACGAGGGCAAACACCGCGTCCACTGGGGTTCGTATTACGCCTCGCAGTGCTTCAGCAACAGCCCTGACGGTCGCGTTATCCAGGTCGGTTGGGCGCGGATCAACATTCCTGACATGCCGTTCAACCAGGCGTTCACGGTGCCGACGAATCTCACGCTGCACACGACGAAGGACGGCGTGCGCATGTTCGTCACGCCGATCAGGGAGCTCGAGAAGCTTCGCAAACCGGAGCCGAAGACGGCCGCGAACACCGAGCTGACGGCCGAAGCCCCCCTCGTCGAGCTCGACGTGAAGGACCAGCTCTTCGACATCGTCGTGACCTTGAAGAAGGGCACCGCCACGAAGGCCGTTCTCCAATTCGGCGAGAATGCGGCGACGTACGACTTCGCGGAGGGGAAGCTCGACGAGATGCCGCTGGCGATGGAGGACGGCAAGGTGACGTTCCGCGTCCTGGTTGACCGTCCGATGTACGAGTTGGTCGGCGGGGGTGGGGCATGCTACAAGACCTCCGCTCGTCGGGACATGGGCAAGCCGATCGGCACGATCTCGTTGACAGCGGAGGGCGGTTCGCTGACCGTCGAGTCGCTCAAGGCCTACGAGATGAAGTCGGCCTGGAAGAAGAACTGAGAATCACCGGTAGCGGCCCACAAGGGTCTGTCACACGCCGGTTGAGAAACCCGGGACGCCATACTACTTGCTCTTCCTTGGCCTGCCGGGCTTGCCGGGGAGGAGAGGCGGGTCGAGAAGCGATTCGATTAGTCCGTATGGCGTCCCGGGAGTTCCGGATTTCGGTACAAAGCCGGGGATTTCACGAACGGCGGGTCCCGAATCCCGGCATCGGCTGTTATCGCGATTATCTTCTCCGCCAAGAACAAGAGCCTCTGCTTGACCGGCGCGCACCGGAAGTAGCCGCGTATGGTTCCGACAATCAGCCGCAGCCCATGCCGCTTGGCAGCAAGCAGTCTGGCGAATCCAGGAGTGTCCTGCTGGACCTGCCGTGGACACCGATGACTGCTGTCTGGGTCGGCGAAGCGCGTTGCGTAGTATCGTGTCACACGACTGCCAACGGTCACGGGCCACATCGTGTTGAGCATCTATAGGAGTTATCTCGAATGAGTGTACTGACGCAGGCAGGACGGGCCGCGACTGGGATGTTGGTGTTTGCTCTGGCCCTGGCCGTCGCAGAAGCGGGCGGAGTCGTGGCGCTGGAGAAATCGCTGGTGACCGGCGAGGCCCTTGGGCGGTTGGCGGTGGGCGGTCGGCTGGACGTGGACCTGCACGCCGAGTTCATGGCCAGTCGGACGTTTGACAGCAACACCGTGCTGAACTGGTACAACTGCGGGTTCTCCGGCGGGGGAAGGAACAACCAGGTCGGCGGGGCGTTCGGCGACTTCGGGCTCCGCGTGCCGCACACAGAGCGCGACGAGAAGTACCCGCGCGCCACGAGCGTCCGGGGGACCCCGGCCGTCCGATTCGACGGCGGCGACGTGCTGGTGGGCAACTTCGCCGTCGAGGATGCCGCGGCCGGCACGGAGGACTTCGCGCTGGAGTTGTGGCTTCGCGACAGCTACTGGCAACGCGACAGCTCAAGCCCGGGCCCGGAGGTGATCCTGGGCTGGCAGTCACAAGACGGCCGCGAGACGTCCGCGCCGCTGACATACCCAAAGGGCTTCACCGGCGGGGTGGAGCTTCGCCACCTGGTCGTCAACTGCACGGTCGCCGGCGAGACGCAGTGGGTCGACGGCAAGAAGGTCTCTTCGGGCCCGCGGAAGATGGTCATCCGCAAGGGCCACCGAATGGTCCTCGGGGGCGCGTCGGCCTCGAAGCCGTCGTTCGTGGGCGAGATCGCCGCCGTCCGGCTGCACGCCAAGGCTCTGACCGACGAGGAGATCGCCCACAACGTCCGCGGCGGCGCGATGCTGGGCACGGAGCTGCACTCGTGGTGGCGGACGGACCCGAACGCGTGGTGGGTCAAGGAGTCCGCCCATTTCCGCCACTGCGTGGACAAGAAGGAGATGGCCGCCTGGAGCGACGGGGACCGCGCCGCCTTCCACCAGCGCGTGCCGGCGATGTTCGAGATGGCCGAGAAGCTCTACCGCCTGTACTCGGAGCGGCTTGCGCTTCGCATCGGCGTGGTCTCCAGCAAGCGGGAGTTCCGCGGCGACGGCGTCAAGTACAAGATCCCGATCCAGCCGTCCAGGGGAAGCTGGATGGGCTGGGACGGCAAGCGAGGTTTTGGCTGGGCGTGCCAGGGGGCCGGTCACATCAACCCGCACGAGCTCGTTCATGGCTGCCAGGGCCAGACCGGCGGCGCGATGCAGGGCAACTACTGGGAGGCCCACGCGAACTTCCCGCAGACCTACGCGGGCGTCTACCAGACGCTGCCGCCGACGACCTGCTCACGGGTGAGCATGTTCTTCCCGGCCAACGGGCGGTGCTACTACCACGCGAGGCTCATGTTCGAGCACCTCGCCCAGACGCCCGAGTACGGGCCGATGTTCATCTCGAAGCTCTGGTACGACTCCAGCTCCGAGGCGGAGAAGAACGAGTACCCCTGGCGGGCCTTCTCTCGCTTCGACCCCGATCCCGCCACGCCGCTGGCCTACGAGTGGGCCAGGATGGCCCAGCGGTGCGTCACGTGGGACTTCGAGATCTACGGCGACAAGCCGGCCGACCTCTACAAGCAGGACGCCAAGCGCGGCGAGGCGGATATTCTCCGCTACGGCCGCACGCTGCTTGAGCCGGTCCCCTTCGAGGCCGGCTGGTGGCGGGCGCCGATGGAGATGGCGCCGCAGCAGCTCGGCTGGAACATCTGTCCGCTCAAGCCCGCCGCCGGTGAGGTGACGGCGGAGCTGTCGGGCTACGTCAACCCCGAGCGCGGCTCCGACTGGCGGGCCGGGTTCGTGGGTGTCGACGCCGCCGGCAAGCCGCGCTACGGTGCGATCGCCGGCGCCGGTGAGGCCCTGCGGTTCAAGACGGGCGAGGACATCAAGGAGCTCTACCTCGTGGTGTGCGCCACGCCGACGAAGGTCATGGCCGTCAACATGACCGGCGATTACCGTTCGCAGGAGCAGGAGCACATGCCCTACAAGGTCCGGCTGACCGGGTGCGAGCCGCTGGACGTGCTCGCGCCGCCCAAGCCCGCCGAGCCCGGCGCAAAGCACGCCAACGGCGGCGGGTTCGTCGCGGCGACGGCGAAGGTCGACCCGACCGCGTACGTCGGGCCCAACGCCCAGGTGCTCGGCAAGGCGAAGGTGCTCGGCGCCGCCCGCGTCGAGGACTTCGCCATCGTCAAGGACACCGCAACTGTGCAAGATCGCGCCCGGATCAGCGGCCGGGCCGTCGTCAGCGGCAACGCGGCCATCCGCGACCGCGCGAAGCTGCGCGACTATGCGACGGTCACCGGCAACACGGTGATCGGCGATGACGCGCGGATCCTGGAGCACGGCTACACCGACCGCGGCTGCTCGGAGGTCTACGGCGGTGCGACGATCAAGGGCGTCGCGTGGGCGGGAGGGCGAATCGGCGGGACGGCGATCCTGGACGGGCATTACCGCAAGAACAACCTCATTGAAAACGGCGTGTGGTTCACGTGGAGCTGGGGCATAGGCCAGAACCCCGGCGAGCACAACATCAATCTCGGAGGGCTGTACGCGCAGTACCTCTTCGAGGACGCCCACCCCGTGCTGGCCCGCGACACCTACGGCGCGACGCACGCCATCCTGCACGGCAAGCCGAAGACCAAGGCCTATCCGCTCCGGAAGAAGACCAAGTTGCATTCCTACACCCAGAGCTACGGCCGCAAGGAGAAGGTCGAGTTCACCATCCCCACGGCCGGGACGGCATTGGCGCTCAACGGGCGGGACCAGTGGCTGGAGCTGCCGCGCGGCGTGGCGGACTTCGGGGACATATCGCTCGTCGCAACGGTAATGCACACCGGCGGCAAGGCGAACCAGCGGCTGATCGAGTTCGCCGCGGACGCCCGGACACGGATGCACCTGACGTGCGCCGACGCGACGGGCCGACCGGCCTTCGTGATCACCGCCGGCGGCAAGACCCAGACGCTGCGGTCCTCGAAGGCGATCCCCGGGGGCAAGTGGGCCACGCTCACGCTCACGCTCGGCGGCGACACGGCGGTCCTTCAGATCGACGGCGAGACCGTCGCGCGGAGCGACCAGATCACCCTCAACCCCGACGACCTGCGGGCGACCTCTTGCCTGGTCGGCCGTGGTCTGGAGGGCGACTTCTTCGCCGGCGAGATCGAGGACGTGAGCATCTACAGCGTCCCCCTGGTGGAGGAGGCCCCGCCGACCCCGGACCCCGCCGAGTGGTCCATCACGCCGATGACAATCTCGGGGTCGACCGTCGTGATGCGGGCGGAGCCCGGCCGGGATCCGCTGGGAACCGTCGAGTACTTCTTCGAGGAGACCGCCGGCGCCCCCGGCGGCGACGACAGCGGGTGGATCAAGTCGCCGCTGTTCCGCGACGACGGGCTGCGGGCCGGCTCGCAGTACGCCTACCGCCTCAAGGTCCGCGACATCCACGGAAACGAGACCGGATGGTCGAAGACCGCGACGGTGGCCTGCAAGAAGCCCAAGGCGTTCGTCCAGGGCGCCGACCGCGACGGAGTGATCGTGATCGAGGCCGAGAGCTTCATCCGCAAGACGGCCGCGCCCGACGGGCACGAGTGGAAGCTCGATACCTCCCGCAAGGGCTTCGTCGGCGCCGGCTCGATGAAATCGGTCCCCGACAGGCAAACCCAGCACGACGGCGACCTCATCGGCCGCACGCCGCGGATGGACTATGCGATCGAGTTCACCAAGACCGGCCAGCACTGGGTATGGGTTCGCGGGTTCGGCTCGAACCCCAACACCGACTCGGTCCATATTGGCCTCGATCTCGACGCCGCCGATTGGGGCCGCAATGTCCAGACGGGCTGGGGCAAGTACATCTGGAATCGCCACCCGAAGCCGGTCGACGTTCGCAAGGCGGGCGTGCACACGCTGTCGATCTGGATGCGGGAGGACGGCTCGGTGCTGGACCGGATCCTGGTGACCTCCTCGGCCGGCTACAAGGTCGACGGCCCGGTAGATCCGATCACCCGCGGCACGCTGGGCGAAGGGCCGGCCCAGTCGCCTCAGAAGTAGACACCCGACAGACACACCAAGTGACGCGCCGGAG
>DATKZH010000417.1:0-19174 GCA_035528065.1 Thermoguttaceae bacterium
CCCACGTGCCTGGAATGAAACGGTGGCCACCTTCCGTGGGTCTCGTACCTCGACCCACCCTACGCGTGCGAAGATTTGAGGAACACGCCATGTCGTTGGCAATGGATCAAGCCCGCTTGAGCGAGAGCGCTCGCGATTTCATCGACGAGGCCCGCTTGCACGGCCTGCTTGTGCGCAAGGCCGGCGCTTCCGAGGTCCGCGACGTGATCGCCAAGAGCATGGCGAAGACGCCGCTGGAGCTGGAGGAGACGGCCGTGCTTCTCTCGGCCGACGCGCCGGAGCTGGTCGAGGAGGTCTTCGACGCCGCCCGGCAATTGAAACGCGACGTGTACGGCAACCGCATCGTCCTGTTCGCCCCGCTCTACGTGGGCAACGAGTGCGTCAACGACTGCCGGTACTGCGCGTTTCGCCGCTCCAACCGGGAGGCCGTGCGCCGGACGTTGAGCGAGGACGACGTCCGCAGGCAGGTCGAAGCCCTGTTGAGCAAGGGGCACAAGCGGCTGATCCTGGTGTTCGGCGAGCACCCGAGGTACGGCCCGGAGTTCATCGCCGAGTGCGTGCGCCAGGTCTACTCGGTCCGGCAAGGGCACGGGAACATCCGCCGCGTCAACATCAACGCCGCGCCCTTGGACCACGACGGCTATCGGACGGTCAAGGACGCCGGCATCGGCACGTACCAGATCTTCCAGGAGACGTATCACCACGCCACCTACGCCCGGTGTCACCCCGCGGGCACGCGCAAGGGGAACTACCTCTGGCGTCTTGACGGGGTGTCGCGGGCCATGGAGGCCGGGGCCGACGACGTGGGGATCGGCTGCCTGTTCGGGCTGTACGACTGGCGGTTCGACGTGCTGGGGCTGGTGGCCCACAGCCTGCATCTCCAGAAGCACTACGGGGTCGGCCCGCACACGATCAGCTTCCCCCGCCTGCGCCGGGCGAGCGGCGTCAAGCTCGACGAGACGCACCGCGTCGGCGACGACGAGTTCAAGCGGCTGGTGGCCGTGCTGCGACTCGCCGTCCCCTACACCGGGTTGATCCTCACGGCCCGCGAGCCCCCCCCACTGCGGCGCGAGGTGATGGCCTTCGGCGTCTCGCAGATCGACGCCGGAAGCCGCATCGAGCTGGGAGGGTACACCGAGGCGGGCGACGCCCAGGTGCTCGAGCGCGAGCAGTTCGAGCTGGGCGACGTTCGCTCCCTCGACGACGTGATGCGCGAGCTGATGACCGACGGATACGTCCCCAGCTTCTGCACCGCCTGCTACCGCCTGGGCCGCACCGGCGAGCACTTCATGGAGTTCGCCGTCCCGGGCTTCATCCGGAACATGTGTACGCCGAACGCGCTTCTCACCCTCACGGAGTACCTGGTCGACTACGCGTCGCCGGAGACCCGAGCGGCCGGCGAGGCGGCCGTCCGTCGCGAGTTGGACAAGCTGCCCGAAAGCCCACGCAAGGAGCAGCTTCTGGACCGGCTGCGTCGGATCCAAGGGAGCGACGAGCGGGACCTCTATTTCTGACCAGACGGATTCGCCGCCCACCCGGAGTCTCCGCACCACGAGCCCAGCCAACACGACCCCATGAGACCCGCCCCCAAATCGTTTCGTCTGCACATCGGAATCTTCGGCCGCCGCAACGCCGGCAAGTCGTCGCTGTTGAACGCGATGACGCGGCAGAACGTGTCGATCGTCTCCGACGTGGCCGGAACCACCACCGACCCCGTGGAGAAGCCGATGGAGCTTCTGCCCATCGGCCCCGTGCTGTTCATCGACACGGCGGGCATCGACGACGCGGGCGCCCTGGGCGAACTCCGCGCCGAACGGACCCGCCAGGTGTTCGACCGCACCGACGTCGGCATCATCGTGGCCGACGCCGGCGGGTGGGGCGAGTTCGAGGAGCGGATCGCCCAGGAGCTCCGCGAGCGAGAGGTCCCGACGATCGCCGTGTTCAACAAGGCGGACGTGGCCCAGCCGGCGTCCGAGGTAACGCAGGCGCTCGAAGAAGGCGGCATTCGGTGGGTCAAGACGGTCGCCCCCGAAGGCCAGGGCGTGCTCGAGCTGCGGGAGGCGCTTATCCATGCCGCGCCGGAGGAGTTCATCAACCAGCCGTCGATCGTCTCCGACCTGGTGCCGCCCGGCGAGCTGGTCGTGCTCGTGGTGCCCATCGACAAGGAGGCGCCCAAGGGGCGGCTGATCCAGCCGCAGGTGCAAACGATCCGGGATCTGCTCGACGGCGACAGCTACGCGATGGTGGTCAAGGAGCGGGAGCTTCGCGACGCCCTGGGCCGTCTGAACCGCCCTCCCGCCCTGGTCGTGACCGACTCGCAGGCGTTCCTCAAGGTGGCCGGCGACACACCGCCCGACGTGAAGATGACGTCGTTCTCCATCCTCTTCGCCCGGCAGAAGGGCGACTTGGCCCAGTTCGTCCACGGGGCGATGGCGATCGAGGACCTCCAGCCGGGCGACCGCGTGCTGGTGGCCGAGGCGTGCAGCCATCACCCCATTGCCGACGACATCGGCCGCGTCAAGATCCCTCGCTGGCTCCGCCATTACGTCGGCGGGGAGCTTCACTTCACCACGGTCCAAGGCCACGACTTCCCCGAGGACCTGGCCGAGTACCGGCTCGTGGTCCACTGCGGAGCCTGCATGTGGAACCGCCGCGAAGTGCTCACCCGCATGCTCCGCTGCCGCCGGGCGGGCGTGCCCATCTCGAACTACGGCATGACCATCGCCTACACGCTGGGCATCTTCGACCGCGCGTTGGAGCCGTTCCCCGACGCGCTGGCCACGTACCGGCGCCTTCTGGCCGCTCGGGCTGATCGTCCCGGTCCGGTCGACTCGCCTTTCTCGCGTCGGACGCCGTAACCGGAGGGGGATCGTCCCACGTCGGCGCGACGGATCGGGGGACGAATCGCGCGGCTCTCAGCGAGCCGCCCGTACGCGCGCGCCGGGGTTACCTTTTCACGGCGTGTCGACGGGGGCGCGTCGGTAACGCAGAGGTCGCATGGGTGTATCACGTCCCCATACTGTATGGTAGACGACCACACCCGCATTCGTCGGGTTGACGGTCGCGTCGGCACCGATAGCATAGAGTACTGTGCTCTGTGCCTGCCCGGCGCCCCATCAGACTGCATCTCGACGGGGCCCGACCGTTCCTGCCTCAGAGGCCGCCCGCTTGCGGCCAAGTTGCAAGGAAGAACCTAGGCACGACCGGAAGCGTCTCGGCCGACCGGCCATCCGCTCCGTCCGTTTGCGCTAAGCGTGTACCTGGAAGGGCGTTTGATGACCTCCGAAGTGAAGTGCACGGGCTGCCAGGCGGCGACCGAAGAGGAGCTGCTGGCGCGGCTCGACGAAATCCTCGAAGAATACGCCGACGTGCCCGGCGCGCTGATCCCCGTCCTCCAGATCGCCCAGACGATGTTCGGGTATCTGCCGGAGAGCGCGTTGCGGAAGATCAGCCTGGCGATGGACAAGCCGCTGAGCGAAGTCGCCGGTGTCGTTGGGTTCTACTCGTTTTTCACCACGGTGCCGCGAGGGAAGCACATCGTTCGCGTCTGCCTGGGCACGGCGTGCTACGTGCGCGGCGGGAAGGACGTGCTTGCGGCCCTGAAGGGGCTGCTCGACATCGAGATCGGCGAGACGACCTCAGACCGGATGTTCTCGCTCGACGTGGGCCGCTGCTTCGGGGCCTGCGGCTTGGCGCCGGTGATCATGATCAACGACGACGTGCACCAGCGCGTCCGGCCCTCGCGCCTGGCGAGGATCCTCGATCAGTATCGCAGAGCCGACTCGGACGGGGCCGACGGAGAAGACGCATGACGGAGCGCCTCGCCAATCCGGAGGAGCTGACCACGCTTCGCGACGCGGTCCGACGCGAAACGGCCGAACAGCGCGAGGCGGGCCGCGTGCCGATCCGCATCTGCTTCGGCGCAAGCTGCATCGCCTCCGGCGCCCGGCGGGTGAAAGCCGCGCTCCAAGGCGAGCTGGCCGACATGGGGCTGGACGGGAAGACGACGTTGACGGAAGTCGGGTGCCTCGGCCCGTGCTCGGGGGGGCCGATCGTGGTGGTCGGCGACGTGTTCTACGAGCAGATCAGGCCGGAGGACTGCGCCGAGATCGTCCGCGAGCACCTGGGCAAGGGGCGGGTCGTCGATCGGCTCACGCACCAGCGGCCCGACGGGCGCCACGTGGCCCGCATGGCCGACGTCGAGTTCTTTCGCCGCCAGACCAAGGTCGTGCTGGGCAAGTGCGGCCGGATCGATCCGCAGCGAATCGAGGAATACATCGGCGACGACGGCTATCAGGCCCTGGCGAAGATCCTCGCCGAGCGCGAGCCGGACGCGGTTCTCGAAACGCTGAAGGCCTCCCGGCTGCGTGGCCGGGGCGGGGCGGGTTTTCCTACCTGGCGCAAATGGCAGTTCACGCGGAACGCCCCCGGCGACGAAAAATACGTCGTCTGCAACGCCGACGAAGGCGATCCCGGCGCGTTCATGGACCGCAGCCTCCTGGAAGGCGATCCCCACGCGGTGATCGAAGGGATGGCCATCGCGGCGTTCACCGTCGGCGCGCAGAAGGGCTTCCTCTACGTTCGGGCGGAGTACCCGCTGGCCGTCGAGCGGCTGGGGATCGCGCTGGAGCAAGCCCGCGAGCGCGGGCTCTTGGGCGAGAACGTGCTGGGGAGCGGCTTCGACTGCGAGCTGGAGATTCGCATGGGCGCCGGGGCGTTCGTGTGTGGCGAGGAGACGGCCCTGCTGACGTCGATCGAGGGCAACCGGGGCGAGCCGCGTCCGCGCCCGCCGTTCCCCGCCCAACGGGGCCTCTGGGAAAAGCCGACGCTGTTGAACAACGTGGAGACCTACGCCAACGTGCCCCCGATCATGCTCGACGGCAAGCCGCGCGCCGCCGGCGGGGCCGTCGGAAGCAGGGGGACCAAGGTTTTCGCCCTTGCCGGAACGATCAAGAACTCGGGCCTCGTGGAAGTGCCCATCGGCATGCCGTTGGGCGACCTGATCTACGACATCGGCGGCGGCACGTCGTCGGGCAAGGACTTCAAGGCGGCCCAGATCGGAGGTCCTTCCGGCGGCTGCATCCCCAAGCAGCACCTCAACGTCGCCCTCGACTACGAATCGCTTTCCGAGTTGGGCGCGATCATGGGCTCCGGCGGCCTGATCGTGATGGACGCCGACAGTTGCATGGTCGACGTCGCCCGGTTCTTCCTCGAGTTCGTCCAGGAGGAGTCGTGCGGCAAGTGCGTCCCCTGTCGGGTGGGGACGAAGCGGATGCTGGAAATCCTCGATCGGATCTGCCGGGGTCGAGGGGAAGAGGCCGACGTGGAGCGGCTCATCGACCTGGGCGAGATGATCAAGGACACGTCGCTGTGCGGTCTTGGCCAGACGGCGCCGAACCCCGTGCTCTCGACGATCCGCCACTTCGGCAACGAGTACGTCGAGCACATTCGCGACAAGCATTGCCGGGCGGGCGTTTGCCCCGACCTGGTCTACGCCCCCTGCTCGAGCGCCTGCCCGGCGGACGTGGACATCCCCGGCTACGTCTCGCTGGTGGCCGAGAAGCGGTATGCCGATGCGCTGCGGCTACATCGCGAGCGGAACCCGTTCCCGGCGATCTGCTCCCGCGTCTGCTTCCACACCTGCGAGGAGAAGTGCCGGCGGTCGACGCTCGACGAGCCGGTCTCGATCCGCGGCATCAAGCGATTCATGGTCGACCAGGAGGTGACGCTCCAGCTTCCCGAGGTCCGCGAGAGTGCGGAGAACGCCCGCCGCAAGATCGCCATCGTGGGGGCGGGGCCGGCGGGGCTTTCCTGCGCCTACTTCCTCGCCCGGCTCGGCTATCAGCCCACCGTCTACGAGGCCGAGCCGCGGCCCGGCGGGATGCTCGTCCAGGCGATCCCCTCCTACCGCCTGCCGCGGGAAATCGTTGCCCGGGAAGTGCGGATGATCGAGAACATGGGCGTGGAGATCTTCCCCGAGATGCGGCTCGGCGTCGACTTCAGCCTCAAGGCGCTGCGTGCCGAAGGCTTCGAGGCGGTCTTCCTCGCCGTGGGAGCCCCGTTGGGCATCGGTCTGGGAATCCCCGGCGAAAACGCCGAGGGGATCACCGACGCGTTGCGCTTCCTGCGGACCTACAACCTGCGCGGCTCGGTCAACGTGGGGAAGGACGTGGTGGTCGTGGGCGGGGGCAACTCGGCCATCGACGCCGCCCGAACCGCCGTCCGGCTAGGCGCCCAGAGCGCGACCGTCGTCTACCGCCGCAGCCGCGAAGTGATGCCCGCCTACAAGGAAGAAATCGAAGAGGCGATTCACGAGGGCGTGCGACTGCAACTGCTGACCGCCCCCGTGGAAGTCGTTGCCGACCGCGGCCAGGTGACGGGGATCCGTTGCCGGCCAATGCGGCTGGGTGAGTTCGATCGGTCGGGACGCCGTCGACCCGAGGAGGGGGGCGACGCCTTCGTGATTCCCGCCGACCACGTGCTGGTGGCCATCGGCCAACGCCTCGATGCGCAGCGGTTCTGCGACGAGATCGACCTGAAGACCCGCGACGGCGGCTTCCTGGTGGCCGATCCCGTCACCGGACAGACCTTGCAGAAGTGGATCTTCACCGGCGGCGACGCGGTGAGCGGGCCCTCTTCGGTCGTCGAGGCGGTAGCCGCGGGCGAGCGCGCGGCCGTGGGCATCGACCGCTACCTGACGGGAGGGGAGCACGCCTTTTGGCGCGAGACCAAGGAGGTCGACACCTTCTTCGACCCCGACGCCGAGCCGGTCGACACGCCCCGCGAACGCCTGCCGTTGATCCCCGTCGAGCGGCGGCGGCACAACTTCGACGAGGTCGAACAGCCCTGGCGGGAGGCGGTGGCCGTGCGCCAGGCCCAACGCTGCCTCCGCTGCGATTACGGCCGGCGCCCCAACGGCAACGACCATTAGGCGCGAACCAAGCGACGTTTTGGAGTGCATCTGGTGCGTTTCACGCACCCTACACGAAGGCACGCACCCTGCCTGGTGCGTTTCACGCACCCTGCCAGAGAAACGCCATGATCCGACTAACGATCAACAACACGCCCGTCGAGGTCCCCGAAGCGTCGACGATCCTCGACGCGGCCCGCCAGGCCGGCGTCAAGATCCCCACGCTCTGCTACGTGGAGGGGCTCCGGGCGATCGGGGCGTGCCGGGTTTGCGTGGTGGAGATCGAGGGGGCGCAGAATCTGGCCGCGTCGTGCTCCACGCCGGTTGCCGAAGGCATGAAGGTGCGGACCAACACGCGGCGCGTCCGTGAAGCCCGCCGCCTCGTCGTCGAGCTGCTCCTCTCGGAGCATGACGGCGACTGCCAGACGTGCGATCGCCGCGAGGATTGCGAGCTTCAGGCCCTCTCCGCGGAGCTGGGCATCCGGTCGATCTCCTACCAAGGGGAGAAGACCCGCAAGCGGATCGACACCTCGACCCCCGCCCTGGTCCGCGACCACGGCAAGTGCATCAAGTGCCGCCGGTGCGTGAGCGTCTGTGCCGAGACGCAGCACGTCGGGGCGCTCTGGCCCCAGGGCCGCGGCTTCGAGACGGCGATCGGGCCGGCGTTCAACCGCGACCTCCAGAGCGTCGCGTGCGTCCAGTGCGGCCAGTGTGCGGCCGTCTGCCCCGTCGGCGCGATTACGGAGAAGGACCAGATCGACGAGGTCTGGGCGGCTCTGGACGACCCCGACAAGCACGTCGTCGTCCAAACGGCCCCCGCCATCCGCGCCGCGCTGGGCGAGTGCTTCGGTTATCCGCCGGGCACGCTCGTCACCGGCAAGATGGTCGCCGCACTGAGACGGCTGGGATTCGACGCCGTGTTCGACACCAACTTCGCCGCCGACCTGACGATCATGGAAGAGGGAAGCGAGCTACTCGCGCGGCTGCGTCGGGCGATGCTCGACGGCGAGCCAGTGGCCCTGCCCATGTTCACGAGCTGCTCGCCCGGCTGGATCAAGTTCATGGAGCACTTCTTCCCCGACCTGTTGCCCAATCTCTCCACCTGCAAGTCGCCGCAGCAGATGTTCGGGGCCGTGGCCAAGACCTACTACGCCCGCAAGCTCGACCTCCGACCGGAGCAGATCTTCGTCACCTCGGTGATGCCCTGCACGGCCAAGAAATACGAGTGCGCCCGGCCGGAGATGATCGCCAGCGGCACGCGGGACGTCGACGTCGTGCTCACCACCCGCGAGTTGGGCAAGATGATCCGCACCGCCGGGATCGACTTTGCGAGTCTCCCCGACGAGGAGATGGACGCCCCGCTGGGCCTGTCGACCGGGGCGGCCGACATCTTCGCCAACACGGGCGGGGTGATGGAAGCCGCCTTGCGCACCGCGTACGAAATCGTCAGCGGACGCCCGCTGCCGATGGAGAACCTGCACGTCGCGCCGGTGGCCGGGCTGGCGGGCGTCAAGGAGGCCTCCCTGACGATCGACGCCACGCTGCCCGATTGGTCGTTCCTCGAAGACGCGACGCTCCACGTGGCGGTCGCGCACGGGCTGGGGAACGCCGAGCGGGTGATCCGCTCGGTTCAGTCGGGCGAGAAGCCGTATCACTTCGTCGAGGTGATGACCTGTCCGGGCGGATGCATCGGCGGTGGCGGGCAGCCGCGCTTCACCACCAACGAGGTCCGCGAAGCCCGCATCCGCGCCCTCTATCGGGAAGACGAAGGCAAGAAGCTCCGCAAGTCGCACGAAAACCGCGACGTCACCCGGCTCTACGAAGAATTCCTCGGCAAGCCGCTCGGCGAGCTCTCCCACCAGTTGCTCCACACGCACTACACGGAGCGGAGCCGGGTGTGAGGGATCGTTCACCCTGTGAGCGGGATGGCTCTTGTGTACGATCGACCACAGGATTCGGGACCACGCGAGTCACACTGTGATGGGGGAAAAGAAACCTGCTTTTTCAAGCCGGTCATACGTTGAACTCAACAGTTCGTCTGAGAACTTGTCTCCCTTGTACTTCTTGAACTGCTCGATCACCTCGGGCGGCTCGGGCGACCGTCTGAGTGCAACCTGCAATTCGCGGTACACGTAGTGCATCGTCGAGATCAGTTCCAACTGGTCTGGGCGCAATGGAAGGAGTGCTGACACAACCCTCCGGACGGTATCGCGCACCGGATCCAGTTGACCTTTGAACTGATCGATCAAAGCGAGTCCATTCTCTCCAAGCCTGTAATCCGAATACCGAGTTGAATCGGCGGAGCGGTCCTCTAATGCGCCGGTAAAGCAAAGCCAGTCGACGTCGCTCAGTACGTGGGTACAAAACGGCCCGTAATGGTGCACCTGGAACCGATATCTCATCGGCGCCCCGCAGACTTGCAGGAAGTACACGATCTTCTGCATGGCGGTTCGCCCGAGATAGCCGACAGAACTCTCAAGCTGTCGTCCAGCTTCGTCAACGACCAGCGTCAGCAGCGCTTGATCGCGCGTATTGCTCAGATCCATCTCAATTGGCATCATCTGCCTCCCAATTTGCCATACGTGACGCTAGCATATTCCTCGATCTTGCGGCGCTCATTCAGTGTCAAGGGGGGATCGCGGTCCACAAAAAGCCGGGCGATCTGGAATCTCCGCGGAACGCGCCTCAGAATGTGACTTTGCTCTCCCATCAGTCGTCGAAAGCCGCTCTTGTCAATGACGTGGAGCTGCACGAGGCCTGCATCCTGCATGTCGTCCGGAAGCAGCAAGGAGTGGATTTTCGCCTGCGCGTGATCCCAAACGAAATCACAGTCAGGGAATTCTTCCCCGATTTGCTCAGCCAGCGTTCGGGAGCACCGCAGGTCTATCGCGCTGGTCGTCTCACCGGTTTCGTGCACTTTCCGATGATGTCGACGTTCGGTGATGCGCTTCGCCCATTCTGAGGCTCGGCTTGCTGGCCTCGCGGCATCTTCGAACATCGTGGCAATCACGGTAATGTCGTTTTGCCCCAGAACCGCCGTTGGCGTGCGGAACCACGTGTCTGCCTTTTCTGAGAGGTACTTCTTCAGATAGAAGTCGTAAATCCTCCGAACGGGGTGATACAGCACTTGAGAGTTCATCTGGTAGCGGGCCAAGATCAAGGCCTCGAAGGTGTGTATTCCTCCGCGGTTAAGTCCGATCTCCAGCGAATCACCGGGACCCTCCAGAAGCTCAAGGCATTCGATCATGCGTTGGTAATCGAATCGCCCGTACTCGACACCGCAGTGAAGGGAATCACGAATCAGGTAGTCCGTCCGGTCGGCATCCATCTCTCCCGAGACGATTTCACTCAGCACACGAATTTGCCGCGGAAGCGGATCGCCACCGCGTAGTATTTTCGCTACTAGCTGCCGACAACCACTGAAGAATGCCTCGTCCAACTCCCCGCCCAGAAGGTCGTCTTGCTCCACGACCTGAATTGACAACTCCTCATGTCCGGCCCCTTCGTGTACCACACTCTCAGCAGCGTGGGAAAAAGGGCCGTGTCCCACATCATGAAGCAGAGCCGCCAGACGCAGAATCTGCCTCGCTTTCGCAAGGGGTCGATCCTCCAGTTCAGGCACCTTCCCAAACGTGCGTTCCATGACATCTCCTTTGACTTGCGCGAGCCTGTCGAACGCAAGCGTGGCGACATGCATGGTGCCAAGGGAGTGCTCAAACCGCGAATGAGTTGCCCCGGGATAGAGGAATTCAGTCAGAGCGAGCTGTTTGATGAAACGCAACCTGCGAAAGAGAGAGTGGTCGATAATGCGCCGTTCGTTTGGCGAGAAACGAATGAAACCGTGCACGGGACATCGCACACGTAGCGAGGGCTCGTCGTCGTGCCGCAAGAATTGAGGTTGCCGAAACGCAGACACTCAAGCTACCCCCTCTTGCGAACCGCCCCGTACGAATAGGAAATGTGTACGTTTGTATATTACTCCGATGGATGGAGGCAGGTCAAGTGCAAATCCCACTTCTTCCGCAGACTCGCCTAGCCATGCCTACGTCCCTAGACTACGCATTTTCCGGCCCCGGGGCGCCGCCTGCCACTGTGTCTGGCCGCGTTGAGCTTACCGATCCTCGCGGATCCTGTCTACTCCTCCTCCAGCCGCTCATACAGCGTAATCGGCGTCACGGGGTTGATGCCGGCGCGGGTCAGGGCGGTGATGGCGGCGTCGAGGTCGTCGAAGCGGAAGACGAGGACGGCGCGATTGCCCAGCCGGGCCGTGAAGGCGTACATGTACTCGACGTTGATCCCGGCCTTCTCGAACAGCTCCAGAAGCTCGACCAGGCCGCCGGGCCGGTCGCCCACCTCGATCGCCAGGACCTCGGTCACGGCGACCACCCAACCGGCCTCCTCGAGCACCTCGCGGGCCCGCTTCCACTCGCGGACGATCAGCCGCAGGATGCCGAACTGCCCCGTGTCGGCCAGCGAGAGGGTGACGACGTTGATCCCCGCCTCGGCCAGCAGCCGGCAAGGGACGATCATGTGGCCGGGCTTGTTCTCCAGAAAGACGGAAAGCTGTGGGATTTTCATGGGAGGGTTCAGGGTTCAGGGGTCAGGACTCAAGTTCGGGTTTGGGGTCCACGGCTCAGGATTGAGAGATCGGCCTTCAGGACGACGATTGCCGCCGAATTCTGAACCCCGAACCCCGGCCTCCCCTTACGTACCTCGCTTGTCGATCACCCGCTTGGCCCCATCCGGGCCGCGCTCGATGGTGTGCGGCTCGACGAGGCGCACGGGCACGCGGATGCCCACCGTGCGTTCGATCTCGCGGGCGAGCCGGCTCTGGAGGCTTTCCATCGTCCCCACCTGATCGCTGAAGATCTGCGGGGTGACTTCGATCTGCACCTCGACCTGGTCGAGCCCTTCTTCCTGGGAGAGCACGATCTGATGCGAAGGCACCGTGCCCTCGACGGCCAGCAGGGCGGCCTCGATCTGCGAAGGCAACACGTTGACGCCCTGGACGACGATCACCTCCTCGCCGCGCCGCCCGATCCGCCGGATCCGACGCATGGTGCGCCCGCAAGGGCAGGGCTCGGCGACGATCGCCGCCAGGTCCGGCGTGCGGTAGCGGACTAGCGGCATCGCCTCCCGGCTCAGCGTGGTGAGCACCAGCTCGCCTTCCTCGCCGTCGGGCAGCGGGTCGCCGGAGTCCGGATCGACGACCTCCGGGTAGAAGTGGTCTTCGAAGACGTGCAGGCCGTCCTGGACGTGGCACTCGGCGCCGATCCCCGGCCCGATGATCTCCGCCAGGCCGTAGATGTCGTACGCCTTGATCCCGGCCGACTCCTCGATCCGCCGGCGCATCCCCTCGCTCCACGGCCCGGCCACCAAGACCACGGCCCGCAACGGCAGCTCGCGCAGGTCCACGCCCATCTTCTCCGCCCGCTCGACCAGGTGCAGGAAATAGCTGGGGGTCGAGCAGATGGCCGAGACGCCGAAGTCCTTCATCACCATGATCTGGTGATCGGTGTCGCCGCCGGAAATGGGGATGACGGTGGCGCCCAGGGTGTCGGCCCCGTAGTGCAGGCCCAGCCCGTCGCTGAACAGGTTGTAGCCGCAGGCGTTCTGGATCACGTCGCCCCGGTGGATCCCGCAGGAGGCCAGGCCGCGGACGATGACCTCGGTCCACACCTCCAGGTCGCGCCTCGTCGAGGCCACGACGATCGGCTTGCCCGTGGCGCCGCTGGGGGGGTGCAGGTGCACGACCTGCTGGATGGGCACGGCGAACATGCCGACCGGGTACGCGTCGCACAGATCGGCCTTGACCGTGAACGGAAGCTTGTGAATGTCTTCCACGCCGCCGATTTCATCGGGCGCCAGGCCGTGCTTGTTCATCCGCTGACGATACAGCGACACGTGCTCGTACGCCTGGGCAACCACCTGCCGCAACCGGTGCGATTGCAGCCCGCGCAACGCCTCGCGCGGGACGTAGTCGGGGCTCGAGGCCGGGTGGAACGGGCCCGGCGTCTCCTGGGCGGTGGCGGGATTCATCGTGGCACTTCCTGTTCTTCTGGATGCATGGGCACCACACCGGCTCCTTTGTAACCGCTGGCGGGGCGTCGTCAACACCTGGCGGCCATTGTGGCCGCAAACGGGTGGGGTCGCAAGTCCCGCCGACGCTCCGCGCCGGTGACGCCGGACGTGGCCAACCGCGTGCTTAGGGCATGGGTGTCCCGGCTGCAATTCGCCGGGCTGCCGGGGCCCCCCCGATTTCTTGCCGACGAGGCGGGACGGTCGCCGCTCGCTAGGGCACTTGGTTTGCGAAAGTCGCTCCAAATGAGTCAAGTTTGTGGGATTCAGGGTTCGGGGTTCATGGTTCAGGACTTGGAGTTCCACCCATGCACAGAAATCCTGAACCCTGACCACTGAACCCTGACCACTGAACCCTCGCCCCGGTCTGAGGCGGAGCCTCGCTAGATTGCACGGACCGGCCCCTCGTCCCCCGGGGGCCACTCCCGTCGTCCGGCCACGGCCACTTCCGGCGATCGTACGCACCTTGGCGGAGTCGCGAACCACTCATTGGAGCTATGGTGTGAATGCCGCAGCGTCGTGTCCGGCATCTCTTCGCCGTCCGGAAGAGTTTCGCCGATCGATGCGTGCGCCGGCGGATTGCCGGAATTCGCGGCTCTTTGGGCCTTCCCGGCTTGGCGCAGGGGCGTCGTGGTGTATGGTTTCGGAGGTTGCTCATGGGCCGCATGGACGTGTGAGGAGAGGAAGCCATGCCCAAGATCGCGGCTGCTCTGGCGGTGTCTCTGACCGTGGTCACCTGCATCGGGTTCAACACGGCCCGATATCCCGTCGTTTGGGAGATGGTGGCCCTGTCTGATGGTTTTACCCGATCGCACCGATCGGAGCCGTCCGCGCCGATCCCGGAATCCACCGACTCGCCGCAATCGGAAGGTTCTGCCGCGCCGCCGTCGCCGGGCGAATCGGCCGCGCGCTGGCAATCGGACTGGTCGTCGCAGGACGACTCCGCAACCGCGAGGGAGTCGACCACGACTCGGCCGAGCTCGCCCTACGCGAGCTACGGCGACGGAGGCTCGTCCTACGCAGATGACGACTCGACCTGCGCCAACGACGGCTCAAGCGACGCAAACGATTATTCCGGCTACGGGAACGAGGCTAAGTCCTACGACGACTCGTCCTACGCGAGCGAAAGCACCTCGGGTCCCGGCGAGTACTCGAGCCATGCTTCCGGCAGCTCATCCGGTGCGAGCGAAGATCGGGCGCCCCGTCGGACTGAAGACCAGGGCGCCGCCGGGAAGGACGAGACGGCCGATCGCGTCGCGATGCGCGAGAAGCGGGAACGGAAGGGCGGCCGGCCCGAGGCGCAGGGGAGCCAGTACGTCGTGGACCCGGTGGCACCGCTCGAGGGGTCGAACGCGTCCGGCAGGGGAGACGACCGCTCGGCTGTCGTTGCGGGCGACGTGGCCGATGAGCGCGACGTGGGCACCCAAGGCTTGATCGCTGCGGAGGGTGCTGCCGGCCCAGCGAGCGAGCCGGTCCAGGCAACCGCGGCGGCGAAGTATGCATCGTACCCGCCGGAGACTCCCTCCCCTTCGTCCGACGCGTACTCGTACTCCGACTCACGCTCGACGGACTACGCGCAAGAAGAGCCGGCTCCCGGGCTAGCCGATGCCCCGACGCCCGAGGGCACCTTGGTGCCGGTCAAGCCCGCGGGAACGGGCCGCTTCGCGTCCGAGCCGACCGGGAGTGCCTCGCCAGACGACGCCTTGGTGACCGTCACATCGGGCAATGCCACCACCACGCTGCAAGTGAAGCGTCTCCCGCCGGTGGACCAAGTCGCCACCCTTCCCGGCGCCCGGCCACTTGGCCCGCACGACCCCCTCCCCGTCTATCCCTCGACCGGGGTCGAATAGGCCGCAGCAGGAAAGCCGTCAGGAGCGAGCCGTCTCTTGACTTGGGTGCTGAGGCGCGGGTCTGGTGCGTCTACGTCTCGCCGGGGCGATCCCCGGGATCCGCGGCGGCCGTTTCGGGTTCGGGCTGCACCTCGGGCAGATCGAGCTCGTCGCGGTACGACGCGGCCCCCAGCACGACCGGTTCGCCTTCTTCGAGCCCCTCCGCAATGACGACTTCCTTGTCGTTGGTCGAGCCGATGACCACTTCCCGAGCTTCCAGGCCGTCGCCGTCGCGAACGACGCAGTAGTGCCTGCGTCCATGTTCGAAGACCGCCTGGACGGGCAACTGAATGGCGTCGTCGATCCGGCCGACACGGATGGAGACCTTGGCGGTCATGCCGGGCCGCATTTCCACGTTTTCCGGGAAGGCGTCGATCTTGACGATCGCCTCGTACTCCTTGACGTTGCCGGAATCCCAGCTCGATGGCAGGGGATATTCGTTCACTTTCTCCACGGTGCCGGTCAGTTTCACGTCGGGGAAGGCGTCCAGCTCGATGTTGGCCGGCATCCCTTCTTCGAGCAGGGAGACGCGGGCTTCGTTGATCCTGGCCTTGACCTGCATGTTCCTGGAATCGGGGAGCCGGATGATCACCTGGCGCTCGCGGACCTTAGTCCCTTCTTCGATGACGATCTCCTGCCGGCCGTGGTGATCCGTCACGTTGGCATACACCACCTGGCCCGTCTGGGGGGCGCGGATCGTGCACTTCGCGATCTGATCCTCGATTTCGGCAAGCTTCTCCAGGTTGAGGTGGTGGCTGTGCTTCCGGGATTCGAGCCCGGCTTGAGCGATGCTGATGTCGGCCTCCAAATCGAGGAGCCTCTTGGGCTTGGTGTACTTGTCGAGGATGTCCTTGGCGGTCCGGGCTCGCTCCAGATCGATCTTCTTTCGCTCCACGTCGAACTCGTCGGCCTGCAACTTCCGGTCGGAGATGAAACCCTTGCCGTGGAGGATCTCGCTGTCGGAGAGGTACTGCTGGGCGCGGATCAGCCCCTCTTCGGCCAAGGAGAGGTTCCCTTCCAGCTTCTTCTTCCCCTCCACGTACGTGCCCTCGAGGTATTCCTCCCTGCCGATCAAGGCCGTTTCAAGATTGTTCTCGGCTTGGATGAGGAAGGCTTCGCTCGTGTTGCAGGCGATCTGCTGCTGGACCAGTCTGTCTTCCAGTGCCGAGGAATCGAGTTTGACCAGCAGATCCGGCGGCTCTTCGCCCGGCTCCTCCGGTTCCCAGTCGGGCGCCGGCTCGACGTAAGTGCCCTCCGGAATGATCCAGATGATCATCACGCCCCCGCCGTAGCTCTCGACCTCGCAACGGACCTCGACGTTGTCGGCGCTTTCCACGTTTCCCTGCTCGGTGACGTCGTGGATGAACGTCCCTCGCCGGACCACGTGCATCTGCGGGCCGCCCTCTTCCGGGGCCAGCGACAGTCTCGGCAGCCCCAGCCAGGCAACGAGCGGCACGGCCGCCACCACGGGAATCGCGAACAACAGTCCGCGATGAGTGAAGCCGCGCGGAAAGAAGGAGTGGAGCGGACGCCGGGAAGTGGATTGTGCTGAGTCCATGCAACGGGCTCTCACGGCGTGCCCGGGAACGGCGTGGCCGGCCGGACCCAGGCGTGTTGGGGAGGGACGAATCTAAGGATGGCGTCCTCCTATTGTAAGCAAGAGAGAGGCCCCTGTCACGCCAACTTGCCCGCAAAATGGGGGGGCAGAAACTCGGGACTCCATCGCCTGCACACGCCGGACACGCTTGGCGTAACGTCGACACGTGCATTGCCCCATGACCCCGCCACGCGCCGGGCGGGTCGCAGGAAGGGCCGGCAGTCTGTTGCGGGCGCAATACCTCGCCACAGCACTCGCGCACGTCCGGCGGAACCGTGAGACTCCAGCCGGCTCCCACCTCTTTTGGAGTTCCCCTAATTCTCCGTCTCGAAAGGGAAAACGGGATAGAGAACCCTTGCGGTCTACGTGCCTTTTGCCGGCGAGCCAAGCCCCGCCATCACGGGCGAAACCGGATCGCGTACAGGTCGGCATCTTGGAGGACGAACCGCAGGCGCACGGGCCGGCCTGCCAGCTTGCTCAGGTCCGAGCCCGACTTCCACCGGACCACGCGATCCAGCTCATCGCCGAAGACCTCCTCCGATTCGGCGAGCCCGTAGCCCGGGATCGGTTTGCCGTCGGCATCCTGGATCTCGACGCGAATGCCCCCGGCCACCGAGGTGGAGAAGTTGACCAGCAGCTCCTTGCCGTCGAACGCGATCGGCTTGGTGACGAGCTCGCCGCCGGCCGCCGGCGCCTCGACCGAGACGAACCCGTCGATCCGCAGCGTGTAGCGCCGGAGCCAACCGGCGGGCGTATCGCCGGACGTGCTTTCCGTGACGTACGTGGAAAGCTCGTTCGGCGCCCCGTCCAGGACCGATTCGGTTTCCACCAGGCCCCACGCCTGGTAATGGTCCCCGTAGAACCAACTGCCTTTCCTCTGCGGTCCGGGCCGAATGAACGCTTCCGCCCAGAGGTGAAAGGTCCCTCCGTCCCGGCTGGTCATGAACAGGCCGTCGGTCAGGGCGGTCCCTTCGCGCTGGCTGGCCGAGGCCCGCAGGTTGCGCTGCTCCGGCTCGGGCAAGACCTTGGTCGACTCCGTCCACCCGCGATCGAAGTAGCACGTCGGGAAGCCCAGGAAAAGGTGCGGCGCCCGGTAGTAAGGGGCGATCTGATTGGTGTAAAGCTGGTAGAGCCGCCCGGGGACGTAGTCCAGGAACACGGGGTCGGTCCAGTGGAGAAAATCGTCGGAGGTGGCCGTGCGGACGTCCCGGCCGTCGCGAAAATCGCGGTGATACTCCCGATACTGGCCCCGCACCGAGTCCCAGAAGGCCAGGTTCTGGGAGTCGAAGGCCCCTTCGGTGACCACCGGCTTGTCGCTCAAGAGCGACCAGTGGATGCCGTCGGGCGAGGAGAACGCGTAGAGCCCTCCCTTGTCGCTGGCCACCGCCTTGTACCGCTGGTCGGGCTTGCAGCTCGGGTTCGCGTCGCGAAACGGGACGAAGTTGTGCGAGCCCGGACCCCGCCAGACGATGTTGTTCTCCTTGGACCCGTCGAACTCGAAGAGCCCGAGCTGCGGCTTGGCCCAGCCCGCGCCGTCCTCGCTCTCCGCGTAACAGTAGACCTGCTCCGAACTGGTGTGCTTGCCCGGGGTCCACTTGATGCTCAGGCCGCGGTAGTACATCCGGTATCGTTCGCCGTCCCGGAACACGGTGACGTAGTTGACCCCGTTTCCTTCCCACGGCTCGTCGCAGCGGAGGGCCACGCCCTGAGGCGTCGGCCGGTGGAGCCTCCGGGCCGCGCCTTCCATCCGCTCGATCAGATAGTCGTCCACGAACAGCTCCCGCCGGGAACCGACGTCGATCGCGTCCGCCGCCATCGCCGCGGCGCCGGTCAACGCCATGATAAACACAGAGCCGAGAATCCTGAGCGTCATCAGTCGTTCTCCTGTCGGGTAAGAATCCGGGGTGCGAGCGGTGCCGTCCAATCGATCATGCCTTCGCCAATCGATGTTCCGTGTCCGGCAATGCTAATCGAAAAGCCGCTTCTGTGCGTCGTTTCTTGAGAACTGTCGCTTGATGAAACCACTGAATAGCGGCACCGCGAAACAGTATTTGCCGAACCTATTCTTGTAAACCAGTCCCTTGTCGATCAGGCGTGGAAGAATCTGACTTACATCTCCGGGTGCAAACGACTTCACTTCGAGGTCTCGGGAGACCTCAACGATTTCGCTGATCGTGAATTCCTCGTCCGCGTTTTCGAGATGGGCGATACAGAACAGCAAGTCTCGCTGTCGATCGGTGACGCCCTCCCATCTCCCGGCAAAGAAATCTGAGTCGAGTTTCCTCATGATCGAATCCATGGGTATTCTCCGGTCGCCGGGATTCGCGAAAAGATGATCGAAGGTTTCGCGACAGATGAACTGAATGAAGTACGGATATCCGTCGGATACCTCGATGATTCTCTGGACGCCCTCAGACGTGAACTTCCATGGACCGTTCTGAAGTGGTACTTCTATGGCTTCCCGAGACGCTTCAGGCGCGAGTCGCCCGATTTCTTGCACTGCGAACATTCGCTCTGCATACGTGCGGGATTCAACGAGCTTTGGGAACAGGGTAGGAAGCCCTGTCAGTAGCAGCAGGTACCTCACGCCCTTTCTCTGAAGAGACTGAAAGGTCTCCAGGAGAACGGCGAGAGGATACTGGTCTTTCTCTTCTCGGTCGCGGACGACTTGAGCTTCATCATACGCAAAGATGATCCCCT
>DATKZH010000418.1:0-55960 GCA_035528065.1 Thermoguttaceae bacterium
TCAATCGTCGCAGATCCGCGTCACGGGGCAAGTTGTTCTACCGCTTAGTTCAACAGGCCGTGCAGGTGGAGCCAGCCCCGTTTGTCTCGCTCATCAAACCACAATCCCTCGGGGCTGGTTGAGTCAAGTCAATACCCATAATGTCGTTTAACCGTAAACCGAAGGCGTGCGCGGGATCGCCGACCTGCCTCCGCTGCTCGCGCACGCCTTCGGCTTGCGGTTAAACGAGGGTTGGCGTGGTTTTGCGGTACGCTCGCCCACGCCCCCCGATAGCTGGGCCCCCCTCTGCGTTGACAAATGCACCGTCGGCAGTAGAATGTGGGATTTCCCCGGTGGCGGACAAGTCGCGCTGGGGCCGTTTTTTTCGTCCCCCGCAGCCGCGTCACCTTTTGCGCGGCGCTGTTTGGGAGTGATTCGTTGCAAGATGCTCAAGACGCTATTGAAAAGGCCGACGTCCTGATCGAAGCGCTCGCCTGGATTCGCCAGTTCCGGGGCAAGGTCACGGTGGTGAAGCTGGGTGGGAGCGTGATGGAGGACCCGGTCGCACTGACCCACCTGCTGGTGGACGTCGTCTTCATGGAGACGGTGGGGATGCGGCCCGTCGTCGTGCACGGCGGCGGCGCTGCGATCAGCCGCGCCATGGCCGGCGCCGGGCTCGAGCCCCGGTTCGTCGAGGGACGCCGCTACACCGACGATGCCGCCCTGGAGATCGTCGAGCGGGTGCTCGCCTATGAGGTCAACGAGCGACTGGCCCGCCGGATCGAAGAGCTAGAGGGCCAGGCCGTCCCGCTCAATTTTCGCACCACCAACGTCCTCTTTGGCCGGAGGATCCAACTTCGCGATCAGGCCGGCCGGCCCGTCGATCTGGGCCACGTCGGCGAGGTGACTCGGGTAGACCACCAGACCGTAGACGAGCTGTGCCGCCAGGGAGTCGTCCCGGTGATCCCCTCGATGTGCCGGACCGACGAGGGCGAGAAACTGAACGTCAACGCAGATACGGCCGCCACCGCGGTCGCCCGGGCTCTGAAGGCCGAGAAGCTGGTGTTTCTCAGCGACGTCAACGGGGTCCGCCGCTCGAAGGACGAACCTCATTCGCTGGTCGAGTCTCTCACAGTACAGCAGGCCCGTGACATGATCGCCAGCGGGGCGATCGATTCCGGCATGATCCCCAAGGTCGAGGCCTGCCTCGAGACGCTCGACCAGGGAGTCCGCAAGGTCCACATCATCGACGGCCGGCTGCGTCACTCGTTGCTCTTGGAGGTGTACACCAGCAAAGGGGTCGGGACGGAGATTCTCAAGGATAGCGGCCCGTAGGCGGCGCGCAATCGGCAGTAAGCCCGGGGGGTTGGAGTAGCAGGCGTGTCCATGAAGCCGCTCGCGGCTTCGCAGACCGGAGAAACGTATATGGGTTCCCATGGTGCTTTGAGTTCCGAGGAGACGGTTCGGCTGTTCGAGAAGTACGTCGTGCCGAACTACGGCCGGTTTCCCGTCTCGCTCGTTCGGGGCGAGGGCTCCTACGTTTGGGACAGCGAGGGAAATCGCTATCTGGACCTGTTCCCGGGCTGGGGGTGCAATCTGTTGGGGCACTGTCCGCCGCCCATCGTCGAGGCGGTCAGGGACCAGGTCGGCCGGCTGATCCATGCACCGAACACATGGTACATGGAAACACAAGGCCGATGGGCGCAGGCGCTCTCCGAGAGGAGCTTCGGCGGACAGGCGTTCTTCTGCAACTCGGGCACCGAAGCGAACGAGGCCGCGATCAAGCTGGTCCGGCTGCACACGCCGAAGAGTCGCTACAAGATCATCACCTTCGAAGGCGGTTTCCACGGCCGTACGCTCGCCTCGACGGCGGCGACCGCCCAGCCCAAGTACCACGAGGGCGTGGGACCGCTGATGGCCGGCTTCGTCTACGCGCCGTACGGCGACCTGGACGCCGTGGCCAAGCTGATCGACGGCGAGACCGCCGGGATCCTGGTCGAACCGGTGCAAGGCGAGGGCGGCATCCGCATCCCCCCGGATGGCTTCCTGGCCGGGCTGCGGCGACTGGCCGACGAGCACGAGTTGCTCTTGGTGTTCGACGAGGTGCAAACGGGCATGGGGCGGACGGGCAACTGGTTCGGCTATCAGCATTTCGACGTCGTGCCCGACGTCATGACCCTGGCCAAGGCGATCTGCGGCGGACTGGCCGGCGCCGCGATGCTGACCACCCCCGAGATCGCCCCCAGCTTGCGGCCCGGGATGCACGCCGCCACGTTCGGCGGCAACCCCATCGCCGCCCGGGCAGGGATCGCCACGGTCGAAATGATCGAGAAGGAAGGCCTCTTGGAGAACGCCAAGCGGCTGAGCCAGGTCTTCCGCCACCGGCTGGAGGAGCTTCAAGGGCAGTGCGGCGTCATCCGCGAAGTCCGGATTCTCGGGCTGATGATCGGGATCGAGCTGGCGATCGAGGGGGGGCCGACGGTCAAAGCCTGCATGGACCGAAAACTGCTGGTCAACTGCACGCAGCAGACCGTGATCCGCCTGCTCCCCGCCATGACGCTCACCGAAGAACAAGCCCACCAGGGGTGCGACGTCCTGGCCGACGTGCTCCAATCGCAGGCCAAGTGAGACGCCGGTGCGACCAATGATTTCGAGGGACGGTATGAACCGACACCTGATCACGCTAAGCGATTTGTCCTCGCCGGAAATCGAGCGAATCTTCTCGATTACCGAAGACCTCAAGGCCAAGTTCGAGAAGGGCCTCCGCGAGCCGCTCTTGCCGGGCCGCGTGATGGCCTTGCTCTTCGAGAAGCCCTCGCTGAGGACCCGGGTCAGCTTTGAGTCGGGCATGATCCACCTGGGCGGAAGCTCCCTCTTCTTGGGCAACGACGTGGGGTTCGGCCACCGCGAGAGCATCGCCGACTTCGGACGGGTGCTCAGCGAGTACGTCGACGTGATCGTGGTGCGGGCGAAGCGGCACGACACGGTCGTGCGCCTCGCCGAGCACTGCTCGTGCCCCGTGATCAACGGCCTGACCGACTACGCCCATCCCTGCCAGGCCATGGCCGACCTGTTTACCATCCGGGAGCTGGCCGGCCGCCTGAAGGGACACACGTTGGCCTGGGTCGGCGACGCCAACAACGTCGCCCGTAGCCTGGCCCTGGGCTGCGGCAGGGTCGGCATGCGGCTGGCCATGGCGACTCCCGAGCCCTACCGGTTCGACGGCGAGTCCCTCGCCTTGCTCAAGCGGGAAGTGCCCGATTTGGAAACGACCGTGACGGCCGACCCGGTCGAGGCGGTCCGCGATGCGGTGGCCGTGTATACCGACGTTTGGGCGAGCATGGGCCAAGAGGAAGAGCAAGAGAAGCGCAAGCAGGAGTTCCGTCGCTACCAGGTCAATGCGGAGCTGATGTCCCACGCGCAGAAGGGCGCCGTGTTCATGCACTGTCTGCCGGCCCGCCGCGGCGAAGAAGTCACCGACGAGGTGATCGACGGGCCGCAGAGCGTCGTCGTCCGGCAGGCGGCCAACCGGATGCACGTCCAGAAAGGGATCCTCACTTGGCTCCTAGGGGCGAAAGCATAAGGACCCTTCCACGATCGCGACGAGACGGATAGCCCCTTGCGGCCTCGCCCCCCAAAGTCGTAGTCGAACATGCGATCCGATCACCGCCAGCCCGACCAGATTCGCCGCACCACGATCGAGCGAGGCTACACGCAGTCGGCCCCCGGCAGCGTCCTCATCCAGTGCGGCCGGACGACCGTCTTGTGTACGGCTAGCGTCGACCCCCGCGTGCCGGCCTGGATGGCCGGCCGAGGCCGCGGCTGGATCACCGCCGAATACAGCATGCTCCCGGGCAGCACCCGGCCGCGCAAGCGCCGCGAGCGGGGCCCGCTGGTGGACGGCCGATCCAGCGAAATCCAACGTCTCGTGGGCCGCAGCCTCCGGGCGGTGGCCGATCTCGCGCTTCTGGGCGAGCAGACCATCACCATCGACTGCGACGTGCTCGAAGCCGACGGCGGCACGCGAACCGCCGGCATCACCGGGGCCCTGGTCGCCCTGGTCGACGCCCTCGAATCGATCCGCGGCGGGCTTCCCGACCCAACCCGGTATCCCCTGCGCGAGAGCATCGCGGCGGTCAGCGCCGGCATCGTCGCCGGCGAAGTGCTCTTGGACCTCGACCATGGCGAGGACTCCGCCGCCTCGGTCGACATGAACGTGGTCATGGCCGGCAACGACCGGTTCGTCGAGGTCCAAGGCACCGGCGAAGAAGCCACTTTCACCGAAGACGAGCTCACCGCCATGGTCCGGCTCGCCCGAGCCGGCATCCGCCAACTCACGGATCTTCAACGCGAAGCCCTCGGTGATACGTGGCCGTTTGCGTAGCATGGGTTGCGGTCGGGGAAGTCCGGCCGAGGTCTCTGTGCGATGCGCAGCGTCATTTCAGCCAAACGCTACTCAGAGTGAGCGCCACTCCGTCAAGGTCGCTCCCTGCCACACCGCGGGGGTCGGCGTCTGCCCGAGGGGGAGCGGTATCGTCGCGGGTGCGCGGAATCTCCACGGGAAACGCGTGCGGCGCGCGAGCCTTGCCGGGGCTTTGCGTTAGACAAAAAGCTAAGATTGCGCACAGGGATTGCGCGCAATCACCAGACGCGGAGTACCTCGATCCGGTTGTGGCCACGTCCTCCCGCTTGCCGCCGAGACAGGGCCTGGGAGGTGGTCCCCTACCGTTGACGCTAACCGGCCAAGCGGTCCTCGAGCGGGACGGATCCGTTGGGGAGGGTTCCGCAAACGCCGCGGGACCTTTCGAACCGGTGCCGCCGAGTGGGTCGCGACCGCGAGCCCCCTGTTTTCGCAGGTCGCCCACGATGGGCCGTCGTGCATGAGAGAGTAGCCATGATTTCAGCGGAACCTGCCAAATCGTCCAGCGAGCAACGTACAACTCCCGACAACCCGTCGCGAGGCGTCATGGACCGAAGCTACTCATGCGACCGCGTGAGCAAGCCGCACCTTGAGTTTCGGTACAAAGCACGCGCCAGCATCGTCGCCCGCAACGCCGAGCGTTTTCTGGATACCGAGGCCGCGTTGTCTGTCCTTGACCTCGGTTGTGCAGAGGGCCTGACGCTCATCGATATGTGCAACTTGCTTCCAGTTCGGGAAGCGATCGGCGTCGAGTACTCCGATGACATACTGCGATTGGCTCCGCCGCTGCCCGAAAACATCACGCTCTTGCGAGGAGACGTGAACAAGCTTCCCGAGCGTATCCCTTCGAGCTATTTCGATCTGGTGAGTGCCTTGGCCATTCTGGAACACGTTCGAGACCCAATCCAAGTGGCCAGCGAAGCGCTGCGCGTGTTGCGTCCCGGCGGACTGTTCATCGCAACGTCTCCGAGACCCTTTTGGGATAACCTATCGTCGCGTCTTGGTCTGCACCGCGGAGAAGACCATCGGGTCGAGCTGGGCCGAAGTCTCCTGGTAGAGACTCTAGAGCGAGCCGGCTTCGAGGTGGTTGATTACACGCGATTCATGTTTGCCCCCGTGGCGTTCGTGCCCTATTTGAAGATCGCAGTCTCGCCGAGTTTGGCCCAACGATTTGATGACGCGGTGCGCGTTTTGAGAGTCCTTGATGGGTTTTTCGTCAATCAGTGCATCGTAGGCCGGAAACAGGTCTGATTCGCTCGTAACATCCATCCGGTCTTGCGGAACCTTGCCCCGCCTGGCGAATCACCTGCCCTCGAAGGCGTCGCAGCATGCCCGAGATTGGTCACGGGCGCGCGAGACGCGTCCATTCCGCGCCGGCTGGCGGCGTGTAGCGTCGGCAGCCGCTGTTGACGACCGCCAATTACGTGGCGCGGGGGATGCAGCCGAAACGTAGCGGGCTCATCTGAAAGAGCGCCGGTGCGTCGGTCCGCTGCGGCGGCGAGCCCGCGCCATTCTTTCGGCGGGCGTTGCACCCCCCTCTAGCCGGGCTGCAAGTTTGATGCGTGTTGGGGCGGGCCCTGCCGAGCCAGGATTGCGCGCCTCCAGGGGCGACCTAGAGTTACTGAGGGCCCCCCGGCGACCGGGACGCTCAGTCCACGTCGACCGACGGTCTCTGGACCGGCTCGCTTGACGGCAACGTGGCAGAGCAGCAACCGCCTTGCCCGGGTGAGGTCCAAGGCGGCTCCAAGTCGGCCCATCGGCGGGGTCTTCTTGGAGGCTTGGCCGCATCTCCGGCAAGACCGGCACCTGGTCACCCGACAACGTGGCAACGTGACCGGCCGCCGAAAGCGTGCTTGCGTGGGGCCTGTCGACTTCGTGGAGAGGGGAGCCGGGATGTTCGGCCAAAACTCGAGGCGTGACGACGTCGTGTTGACTTCGGTTTTCTTGCTCTACGTCGCCCTCGTATGCACGGTCGCCTGGCATCACGAGCCCTGGTTCGACGAGGGACAGGCGTGGCTCATCGCCCGCGATTCGGGACTGACCGAGATCCTCTGCGAGCGCGTGCGATACGAGGGGACGCCCGGCCTGTGGCACCTGATGTTGTTCCTGCCCGCCAAGCTGGGCCTTCCCTACGCGACGCTGACGCTGATTTCGGTCGTGATTGCCGTGGCAACCGTCTACCTCTTCCTTCGCTACTCCCCGTTTCCCTGGTACGTCAAGCTGATCTTCCCGTTTGGGTTTTTCACGCTCTACCAGTACGCGGTGGTGGCGCGCAGCTACGGGCCGATGGCCCTGCTGCTGGTGGCCATAGCCGCCCTGTTTCACAAACGAAATCGTCATCCGATCCTCTTCTTCACCCTGCTTGCCCTGCTGGCCAACGCCAATGCCCACGGCTTCATCATTGCCGGATTCCTGGCCGTCTATCATCTCTGGCACCTTTGGCTCGATCGCTCGGAGATGGGAGCGAAGTGCCTCTGGCAACACGGGATCGGGGCCCTCGTGCTGGGCCTGATTGCGATCCTCGTGGTGATCCTGGTCCGGCCGCCGGACGACCTCTGCGTTCCGGGAATGGGGATCAAGCCCTGGAACGCCCGTATGCTGCTTGATGCCTTCACTCCATACCGGTACCTTTCCGTGGTCGTGCTGGCGGCGTCGATGCTCTGGTTCGCGAGACAGAAGACCTTGCATCTCTGGGCCGGGCCGACGGTCGCCCTGCTCTGGCTCTTCATCTTCAAGTGCGGCAGCCCCTGGCACCAGGGAGTGATCTACTACTACTGGGTCTTCTGCGTCTGGCTCTCTTGGCAGACCGAGGCAGGCCGGCGTGCCGCCTCGCAGACGCCCCCTCACGCCTGGGCATTTCGTGGTGCGGCAGCGACGCTGACCCTGGTGGTTGCCTTCCACGTCTATTGGGGCGTCGTCTGCTCGTATCACGACGTCTTGTATCCTTACTCGGGGAGCCGAGAGGCGTATGCCTATTTGGCGGAGCACCACCTGGATCAGAGAGAGATCTACGCCCAGGGATTCAGCACGGTTTCCGTGCTCCCGTACTTCACGCAGAACATCTTCGACAACTACCACGACAAGCAGAACCCGAGCTACTTCCTCTGGGCGAAAGGCAACCCGCTGATGACGCGGTCCCCGTCGGTCTGCGGCAAGGCGCCGGAGTTCGTGCTCGTGGGCGTCAAGTACAAGCACGACCACGGACTGGCCCGCCCGGAATACCAGCTCATCAGGCGCTTTGAAGGACGCATGTTCTGGAAAGACACCATTCTGGAGCGCGACTCGCTGCATCTCTATCGACGCCGGACTGCTGAGGTCGCCGCGAACTGAGCGAGCGTGCCCCGGCCGCCATTCCGACGGTGTTGCTCGAGTTGCCCGGCCTTTCATGCACAAGCGAGCGAAGTCTCAATCGGAGTTGGCCAGGGGGGCATCTGCCCAATCTTCTTCCGCGTCGGCCGCCGGCGAATAGTCTCGGCAGCGGCTGTTGACGACGGCCAGACAGGTGGTGCCGGGAACGTGGCCGAAATGAAGTGGGCTCAGCCGGAGCGGGTCCGGCGACGGGGCCGGTCTTCCGTCGGCCTTGAGCACCCTGTTGAAGTAGAGCAGGTCCAGCCGCGCCTCATCGACGGCTCTCCGGTCGCCGAGTTGCTCGCGAGTGATCGGCACCACATGGCGCCGGAACGTCGGATCGTACCACGGGAAGACGTGGTATCGCGTGCAAGCCCCGACGGTCGCGGCGCTGGGGGCCAGATCGACCCGCTCGGTTTCCGGCCACTCCCGAAAATAGTGCGCCACCGTCCGGTTGGCCAAAGGCAGGCTCGCGATCTGGAACCGACGCGGATCCTCGGTCTCGTCGGTATACACGCAGGCCGCCAAGTGGAATGCGATTGCCAGGCAAAGCGCGCCTTGGACAAACCCGGGCAGACGCCCGGCGAAGGAAAGGTAGAGCGCGTAAAGGCCCGCCGGGAGGACGATCAGCGGCAGAAACATGTGCGAGCGGTAGGACCACGGGTTGTAGTAAACGACCCAGTGCATCAGCAGACTGACGCCGGCCACCGCCGAAAGGAACACCAAGGCCCGCCGGCGCGGCGAGTGCAGGCGACGTTTCCGATACCAGAGCAACAAGGCCAGGAAGAAGACCTGTCCGAAACTGAAGTAGACCGCCCCGAAGTTCGACATCCCGAACCCGTCGACACTGTAGCGCAGCCGGCCGTCCGGGTTGGGGCAGCGGTCCCACACCCGTCGCCTGTAATCGACGACGTTGGCCGCCAGGATCTTGAGGTTTCTGTACCCCGGCAGCCCGGGCCGCCCCTCCGCGCCGGGGACGAAGTTGCGTTGTCGCACGTCGCCCCAGGTCAGAGCGAACGCCTCTTTGCCTCGCGTGAGCCGGGAGAAGTACGTGCCCTCGTTGCGGTAGTTGCGGTAGACCCAGAACCACGACAGCGCGGTCACGGCAACCAGGCACGCCGTCGCAGCCGCGAGCCAAAGCCGCCCCTCGCGGCGAACGATGCTTCTTCCTTCGAGCCGGATCCTCGCGGCGACGAACAGTGCAAACATCACCGGCAACACGAAGCTCGATACCACTTTGCTCGACCACGCCACCCCGAAGGGAAACGCCACCATCAGCAATTGCCGGCGGCGCGGCGTCTTGAGATTCTGCGCCAGCAGGAACGCGGCCGACGTCCAGGGGTAGATATAAGCCGTGTAGTTCTTGCAGGCATGGAGGTGCAACAGCACGATGGGAGTGCTTACCACGACGGCCGTGAACAGCAGGGCCGTCTCGCGGCGAATTCGCAGGAAGCGAAACAACCGCAACAGGCCCGCGGTGATCGCCACGGTGTAGATCAAAGGATAAAGCTCCACCACGACGAGGTTGCTGAAGAACCAGAACCCCCAGAGATTCAACAGCGACCCGCCCAGGAACGCGCGGTTGATCGCCGACTGTTGATAATTGTCCACGTGAGGCAGAGAGACGGGCATCTCCGCCCTCTGGTGCCATTCGGCGACCGGGGTCAAATGGTAGGTCATCACGTCCCAGAGGTGCGGCGGGTACGCCACGATCTTGTACGCCCCCACGCCCAGGCACGCGGCGATCGCCAAGGCGGAAAGCGCGATCCTCGCGTCGGCCAGACGCGGCCACCACGCGCGGATCCCCTGCACGCCGTCCACGCACAGCCCGCCAAGCTGCCGGCGGGCCGGGACGATCAAGATCATCGCCACCGCGGCGAAGCACCACGCCGCCACGTCGACCCGGAGCAGCCGCGCCTCATTCCACCCGACCAGCGGCGGCAGCGCCCCGAGCGCCATGAAAACGCCGATGACGACGGAGAAGAACACCCAGGTGCCGTACTCGATCGTCGCCAACAGGCGAGCCGTGCGCCGCTCTTCGCGGAAGCCGGCGTAAGCGACCGTCAGGCTGGCCAAGGCGAGCAGGAGATTGGCCGCCAGATAGCCGGCGTGCAGCGTGAGCGTCTGGTTCGTCATCGCCGGTTCCTCCGACGATCCTCGTGGCAGGCGAGGCTTCCTCCTTGCGCGCTTCGCACGACCAGGTACGCGCGAGCCCGCTCTGATCCGCCAAACGTACCCAAAAGGAACATCGACTTGTCGGTGCCGTATAGGTAGTGCGTGAACCGGCCGACCTGCTCGCCGGCGCCGCCGGCGAGGATCAGCACGCCGTCCCCCGACGACGCAAGCCGTAGCTTGGGCAGCCGGGCCGCCAACGCGGAATCGCTCGCGACGGCCAATCGGGGCCCCACGCGCGCCGAACCGTAGCAGGTTTCCGGCGAGCATCCGTCCAGCGACTCGTGGACGTAGAGCGTCACCGTCTTTCCAGACAGAAACGGCGCGAGCCCGCCTCCCCTGCCGTCGTCAAACATGCAAGCGACGGGAGCAGGCTCGAACGTGTAGCGCAGGTCGTCATGTTGCCGGTGGAACCAGCACCAACTGAGGTACGTCCACGCCTTCTCAAACGCCCGCGGCGACTCGTAGAAAACCAGCACAAGCCGCCGGTCTGCGGCGTGGAGGATCTTCAGGCCGGGCTCGTCGACCAGCAGGCGCGTCTCCAGTCGCGCTGCGGACCGACCGCTGTGGAGCCTGGTCTGGGCGAGGCAGACGACCGGTCGCTCCCACGGACGGCCAAGCGACTCGCCCCCTTCGAGCAGCAGCACTTGGTCCTCCTGGGAGAAAACGTCCAGCGGCAGCGGGTCGGTTTGCACGTAGTTGGTACGCGGATAGTACAGGTTGGCCGTGTCCGCGGCGACGCGGTCGAACGCTTCGGGCGTCATCGCGCCGCCGGCCGCCCCCTCGCCCATCGCGACCACGACCTCTTCGGCGATCGCGTAGTCGACCGGCGGAAACGCGCTCCGCCAGACGTGCCCGAGCATCTGCACGTGCGTTCCGAGGTACAGGGCGAAAAGGACCAGGCTGGCGGCGGTCACCAGGCGGAAGCTGTGGGTGATCATCGTGGTTTGTCCGCGGGTCGTGCACCGGCGGCGTATCAGCGTGGATTGGACACTGGGCATTCGGTGGGCGCGTGAGAGTCCGGGTTGCGTCCGTCTGGGGCGGCAAGATCGGCCGCCGCCGAGGCGTGCTCACCATACACCCTGTCGTCGGGGGTCATCCTCACGACCGAGAGTCCGGCGTGGAGCTTCCGCTTCAGCTCGCCCCATCGGCGGATCCGCCGCAGCCTTCGCCAGACGTATCGGGGACGCAGGTAGAACGACTTGTAGCACTTGACCAGCATTTGGCGCAACTCTCGCCGAGTGAAGTTTTCCTCCCAGGCAGGCAACTCGAATCCGGGCTGCGGATCCATGGCGAACTGCTGCCACGCGTCTTCCTCGATGATTCCCGACTCCAGCCCTTTCCGGTACATCTGCGTGCCCGGGTAGGGGCAGAACACCGTGAAGTGGCAGTAGCTCGGGTCCAGCTCCCTGGCCAGTCGGATGGTGTCGTCGATGTCGGCGGCCGTCTCGGTCTGCTGGCCGATGATGAAGTACGCCAGGGTCTCCATGCCTGCCTGCTTCGCCCACGCAAACGCCTGCTTCACCCGGGCCACGCTGGTGTTCTTGCGGATCACCTTGAGCATGCGGTCGTTGCCGGCTTCGACGCCGAAATGGATGCGGTCGCAGCCGGCGTCGGCCATCGTCTTGAGCACGTCGGACGTCACCGTGTTCACGTGGGCACGAACGTCCCAGTTGAAACGCAGGTGGCGCCGCTTGATCTCGTCGCAAAGCTCGTAGACCCGCCTCCGGTTCACCGTGAACGTGTCGTCGTAGATGAACGCCTCGCGGATGCCCAGCGAGATGATCGCCTCGATCTCGTCGGCCACGTGTTTCGCCGACCGGTAGCGGAAGCCGGAGATGGTGGGCGAGAAGGGCCGGTCGCAGAACGTGCACTGGAACGGACACCCCCGGCTGGTGAACATCGTGGTTACCGTGTTCGCCCGGCCCAGAAGCGACGTGTACAGCTCCGGATCGAGCTTGTGCCGGGCGGGCCACCCCAGCAGGTCCAGGTCCTCCGTCGGCGGCGCGATGCCGTTGTTCCGCACGCTCGCGAACTCATCCACGTAGACCAGCCCCGGGATCGTCGGATAGCGCTCCGGATGCTTGTAGCAGGCCAGGAACCGCTCGAAAGCGATCTCGCCTTCCCCCTGGATGAGGAAGTCGACCTCCGGCTTGCGGATCGTCTCCTCGGGATACAGGTGCACGTGGGGCCCGCCGAGCACGATCTTCGCCGTCGGATTCACCTCCCGAACCGTCCGGCACGTGCGCAGCACGTCGATCAGCGTGAAGGTCATCGCGGTGATGCCCACCACGTCGAACCTTCGCCGGGCAAGCTCCTCGCGGAGTTGGGAATAGGTACAGCCCAGCGGCTGGCAGTCGATGGCCTCGACCTGGTGCGGCGTGCGGCCCTCCAGGAAACCCGCCAGCGAGAGGATGCCCAGCGGCGGGTTGAACCCGCGGTGCTTCTCCACGATGGCCGGGTTCTTGCCGATCAGCTCGTGGAACCGGGGGGGGTTGATCAGCAGGACCTTGACCGGCTCGATGCCCTCGCGGTCGTGCCCTTCGGCGATATCGGTGGAAGGCGTAGCGGACGTGGACACGGTTTCCTCTTCCCAAGTCTCGAGGTGTCTCTGCCAAACTCTAGGTGCCCGGACGGGGGAAGCAAGCAAGTGCCCGGCTGATCAGCGCAACCCGCACAGTCCCCGCTTCCGCCCCAATCCGACCGGTCCGCGGATCGGCCGAGCGGACCGACCGAGAATCCGTCACCGCGGCGACGAGCGCGGGCGCGATGGTCTTCTAGCGACCGACCGAAAGACAACTTTCGGATTCCTCGGCCCATCCCCCCGGCCTGGTGCCGGGGGCGCATACGGAAGTCGTTCTTCGGCTGATCCTGACGAAGCCGCAACGTCCACGGACGCACGAGATTGAGAACGCTTGCCCCCGCGGCCCGGCTCATTGCATCCGCCGGTTCAGCGAGTCGGCGATCAAGCCGAGTCCCAGAATCTGCACTCCCGTGACGAAGAGCACCACGGTCGTCACGTCCATCATCTTGTCGAAGAGCACGGCGCTGCCGATCCCCACGATCAGGCTCGCCGCCACGAACAGGATCGCCGTGGGGAGGAAAACGCGCAACGGGTTGAAATACATGATCGTCCGAAAGATCAGCATCAGGAAGCCGAGCGTGTCCGCCACCGGCCGGATCTTCGACTTGCCGGTCCGCTTCTGGTAGTCGATGGGCACGTACTTCACGTGGTACCCCGACGAGAGCATGGCCAACGTGATCGTGGTGGTGAACGAGAACCCGTCGGGCAGCAGGTTCGCAAACCGCTCCACCGCGTCCTTGCGGATCAGCCGCAGCCCACTGTTGAGATCCGGGATCTCCCGCTGGCAGAGATACCCGGCCAGCTTTCGCAGGATCCACTTGGCCGGCCGGCGCACGAGAGGCACCTTCACGTCGGCCCCGGTCCGGGCACCCACGACCATCTCGTGCTCGCTGCGATAGCGGAGCAGCTCGGGGACGTACTGCTCATCGTACGTGCCGTCGGCGTCGATGATGAGGATCCAGTCGTGCCGGGCGTGCCGGATGCCCGTCTTCAAGGCGGCGCCGTAGCCGCGGTTCTCGGCGTGACGCACGAGCTGGACTCCCCGCGCACGGAACGGCTCCACTGCCGCGGCCGTCCCATCGGCGGAGCCGTCGTCGACGACGATGACCTCCGACGGCAACACCCCCTCGATCTCCGCCAGAATCGAGAGCAGGCGGTCCAGGATTGCCCCGACGCCGCCCTCCTCGTTGTACGCCGGCACCACCACCGTCACCCCCGCGTCGAGGGCCGCCCGGGGCGACCGGATAGGCCACTGGTCTTCGGAGAGTCCGTCCTGGGCAGGCAGTGTGGTGGTCGACAACGTGCACCTCCGAAACGACAAAGGGGTGAGGCACCCTGGCTAGCTACCAGCACGTACCTCATGTTTCGGGGTGAGTCAAGGAAGCCGGGGGGGAGCCGTGCGTCCGTGCCGCGTGGGGCCCCCCTCGACTTATGGATGCACATCCGTCACACTATCCGGGAGCGGGCACACGGATCCTTTGTGACTCCGCGGCCTCCCCGAGGAAGGCTCAAATGGCAAAACGATCGAAAGAAGAAGCTGCGGGTTCCGAGCAGCCCGAGGCCGTGCCTACCAGAATCGCGGTCGCGGGCTTCAAGTCCATCCGAGAAGAGCAGTCGATCGAGCTGCGTCCTTTGACCATTCTCGCTGGGGCGAACTCCTCTGGAAAATCGAGCATGGTGCAGCCGCTGCTGATGATGAAGCAGACCCTGGAAGCGACGTACGATCCGGGGCCTCTCTTGTTGAACGGACCGAATGTGCGCTTCAGCGAGGGCAAGCAGTTGTTGTCCCGTACCCGCAAAGGGGAATCGGTAAACGAGTTTCACGTCGGAATCGAGTCTCTAGCCAAGTTGGGAATCACCACATACTTCAGGAAGTTACCGGACCGCACTTTGGAACTCCATAGAGCAGTCTTGCTCGAAAACGGCAAGCTGCTTGACGTCACTACTACTATGGACCACGCAACGCTTGAGAGAGAGCTGCCGGATAAGCCTGTGGCGATGCTCAAGGAGTTCCTGCCGGCGTTCAACGCGACACCCTATTGGGAGCTTCAGCGCGAACGATGCTTCTTGCGCCCCATCGCGAGAGTCAAGCCGCCGAATCGGAGAATCGAGGACATACCCTTTTCTCTTCAATGTTTGGACCGAGTCGGGCAATGGTTGCATGATCTAGTGCATTTGCCAGCCCTGCGAGGGAACCCAAGGCGAACGTATCCGGTCACTGCGGTCGGTACGACGTTTTCCGGGACTTTCGACAACTATGTCGCGAGCATCATTGCGAAATGGCAGGGCGACGACGATCGCGACAAACTCAACAGCGCGACCGATGACCTGAGAGTGCTCGGTTTGTCTTGGAAGGTTGTGGCGAGACGCATCAGCGACGCCGAAGTGGAGCTTCAAGTGGGCCGGTTGCCGCGGGCCGTGCGTGGTGGCGCACGCGACCTCGTGAGCATCGCCGACGTTGGATTTGGCGTGTCCCAGGCGCTACCGGTTGTCGTGGCGCTTCACGCCGCCGGCCCCGAGCACTTGGTTTATCTTGAACAACCTGAGATTCATTTGCACCCGCGCGCGCAAGTGGCCATGGCGAGCGTGCTGGCGAGAGCCGTCCAGCGTGGCGTGCGGGTCCTGATCGAGACGCACAGCCCGCTGCTACTTCTGGCGGTACAGCATCTTGTGGCGACCGGGACGATCGCGCCGGATGCCGTGAAGCTGCACTGGTTCACTCGGTCTGAGGAGGACGGCGGGACGAGCGTCACCAGCGCCGATCTCGATGACGCAGGTGCCTTCGGCGACTGGCCGGAGGACTTCGGCGACGTGGAGATGGACATCGAGAAGCGATACATGGACGCCGCGGAAGCCCGAATGAGCTGCAAGTGACATGCCGAAGTCTCCTTCGCGACGGCTCGTGATCGACGCTTCTATCGCCGGGACGGCCGGGGACAAACGGAAGCTGCACTCCGCGGGCAAGCGGTGTCGCGATTTCCTGGAAGCAGTCCTGGTGATCTGCCATCGCATGGTGTGGACGCCGGAGATCGGCAAGGAGTGGAGCAAGCACCAGTCCTCTTTCTCGCGGAAGTGGCGCACGCGGATGTACGCGAGGAAGAAGGTCGATTGCGTCGAGCTTCCGGACGAGGATACGCTCTGGCGGAGGCTTGAGACCGTCGAAGCGACGGACGAGGCGCGTGAGGAGATGCTCAAGGATTGCCTTCTCATCGAGGCGGCGATGGCCACCGATGGGTGCGTCGCCTCCCTCGATGATCGGGCGAGGAGGCTGCTCGGAAGGGCTTCTGAGCACGTCTCGGAACTGAGGGGCATTGTTTGGGTGAACCCGGACCAGCCGGAAGAGCACGCGATTGCATGGCTCGAAGGCGGAGCGAGGCCGGAAACGGGACGCATGCTCGGCCACGCTTGCTGAGTGACGGTTGCCCCGCCATGGGGCGCGTCCGACGCGCCAACCTCTGACGCGTCGTGAGGGGCCTTACGTACAACAAGAGCGAGGAGTTGCCACCATGACGAAGATCACACGTCGACGGATGCTGGGCACCACGGGCGTTGCCGTGGGCGCCACACTGATTGGCCTCAACCGCCGGGCATCTGCCGCGCCCCGGGCCGAGGTCTTCGAGACGAAGGTCATCAGCCACCAGCCGCATCTCTATCACGGATGGCCCACGCTGGCCCGGCGACGCAATGGGCAATTGCTGCTGGTGTGCTCCGGGGGCCGGGAGGAGCACGTCTGTCCGTTCGGCCGCGTCGAGCTGATGCGGTCCGACGACGACGGCCGGACCTGGAGCTGGCCCCGCATCGTGATGGACGGCCCCATCGACGATCGCGACTCGGGCGTGCTGGAAACCGCCCAGGGCTCCATCCTGATCACCACCTTCACCTCGCTGGCGTACGAGCCTCGCCTGGCCAAGGCCGAGAAGATCGAGCCGGGCCAGCCGGGCGCCTGGCCCGAGGAAAGGCTGAAAAGCTGGCAGGCGGCCCATCGCCGCGTCTCGGCCGAAGAGCGCCAGGCCGCGCTCGACGTCTGGATGATCCGCTCGACCGACGGTGGGGTCACCTTCTCGGGCCGCTACCGCTGTCAGGTCAACAGCCCCCACGGCCCGATCCAGCTCTCCGACGGCCGCTTGCTCTACGCGGGCAGGGAGCTCTGGCACGGCGAGACGCGGATCGGTGTGTGCGAGTCGACCGACGACGGCCAGACCTGGCAGTGGCTGGCCGAAATCCCGACCCGCGAAGGCGACACCAACGGGAGCTACCACGAGCTTCACGCCGTGGAGACGGCCGACGGGCGGATCGTCGCCCAGATCCGAAACCACAACAAGGCGAATGCCGGGGAGACCCTCCAGGCCGAGTCGTCGGACGGCGGCAAGACCTGGTCCACGCCCCACGAGATCGGCGTCTGGGGGCTGCCCTCCCATCTGCTGCGGCTCAAGGACGACCGGCTGCTGATGACCTACGGGCATCGCCGCGCGCCGTTGGGCAACCAGGCCCGCGTCAGCGAGGATCACGGCCGCACCTGGTCCGAGGCAATCATCATCTCCGGCGACGGAGTGTCCGGCGATCTCGGCTATCCGTCCACGGTCGAGCTCGACGACGGCTCGCTGTTGACGGCGTGGTATGAGAACATGGAAGGTTCACCCTATGCGGTGCTGCGCCAAGCGCGGTGGTCGCTGAAGAGTTGATCGAGCGGCGTTACGCGGCCGGCGCGTGACAACTCCCTGCGACGCGAGCCGGATTGAGATCCCGCCTGGCGATTGCACGGGGGGTGATCTGGTTGCCGGAACCCCCTCAATAGGGCTAGCAGGACGAGGTGGCTTAGACCGCCAAAAGGTTGCGGGCCCTGCAAGACCATGGCATGATCTACACGTGCGGTCTCCACATAACCGCGTAGCCTTCTGAGGACGGGGGGCTATGCACCCCGCGCTGAGGCAGGTCATGCAAGAAGCCATCGAGGCTTGCAGTCGCGGCACCGGATGCTGGGTGAAGGGGAAGCTCGAGAAAGCCGTGGTCCTCTTCACCGAGGCCATCCGGCTCGACCCGCAGTACGCTCGTGCCTACTGCAACCGGGGGACCGTCTATTGTGAGCTCGGCGACCTGGACGCGGCGATTGCCGACTTCGACGAGGCCATCCGGCTGAGGCCCGACTACGCCCGAGCCTACAACAATCGGGGGGTCGCGCGCAAGATGCAGGGGAATCTCGATAGGGCCATTGCCGACTACACCGAAGCGATTCGGATCGATCCCACCTACGCGGACGCCTACCGCAATCGGGCTGTGGCTCATGCCAGGCAGGGCGACGCGGCCCAAGCGAAGAAGGATCACGCTGAGCACGAGAAAATCAAGGCCCGTCGGAAGGAAGCAAGTCGCCGAAGGTGAGGGGCGGGGGCTTGTCTACCTCGACGCCGTCTGGCATGCTGATCGTCGCTCGGCATTCCCGTCCGTATAATGCTTTGAGCATCGTGCTCCACCGTGCTTTGAGCATCGTTCCCCGGTAAGCTAGCATTGCCTATAAGACGGTAGAGACCTTGAAGACAACGCGTTCGAGAGAACGCAGTACTTGGAGATGCAGGACCTACGGGAAAACTGCGTAATATTGGAGGAGTGGGATGGCCTGGCAGTACAGCGAGAAGACGAAGGAACTCTTCATGGCCGCCGTGCATGGGGAGCCCGGCACTCATCTCGGGGAGATCGAGGACCCGGACGGCTTCGGCGAGCACGGCTCGATCGTCTGCGGCGACTCGATGCGGTTCACCTTTCGGGTGGAACGACACCCCACCGATCCGACGAAGGACGTGATCGTGGAGGCCAGGTACCTGACCTTCGGCTGCACCTCGGCGATCGCCTCCTCCGAGGCACTGTGCACGATGATCGAGCAGGGGCAGTATACGCCCATCGACGCGCTGAAGATCCATAACAGCGACATTGTCGAGTTCCTCGGTGGGCTCCCGGATCAGAAGATCCACTGCTCGGTGATGGGAGCCGAGGCCCTGGAATCGGCCGTGTTCAATTGGGCCCAAAGGAGGGGGGTGGACCTGGAGAAGCTGGGGATCGACATCCACGCCCACGAGCAGACCGAAGGCCGCATCGTCTGCAAGTGCTTCACCTTGAGCGAGCCGTACATCCGACGGAAGATCAAGGAGCTCAACCTCCGGACCATCCCGGAGATCACCGGCGCGATCAAGGCCGGCGGGGCGTGCATGTCGTGTCATCACGTGCCGGGCGGGCTTCAAGACATCCTCGACGATATCTGGGGGAAGGACGCAAGCAGCTTGAAGGTCGTGCCGTCGGTCAGCCCGGCCCTGGAGCCCGCGGAGGCCGCGCCGAACGACAAGCCGGCCCTATCACCCTACCAGTTCGCCAAGAAGGTGGAGAAGGCGATCGACGAGTACGTCCGGCCGCTGCTGGTCAAGGACGGGGGCGACCTGGAGATCGTCGACGTCAAGGATAGTCTGGTGTATTGCCGCTTGGTCGGTGCCTGCGCCGGTTGCGCGGGCGCGAGCCAGACGTTGAAGATGATGGTGGAGAGGACGCTCAAAGACATCGTCGACGAGCGGGTCCGAGTGATTGCAGTCTGAAGCCGCAAGCGCACGCGCATGAGAACCATTTACGCCGACAACAACGCCACCACGCAGGTCGCCCCGGAAGTCTACGAGGCGATGATCCCTTTTTTCACCGAGGACTACTTCAACCCCAGCTCGATGTACGATCCGGCGCGGCACACCGCCGACGCGGTCGCCGACGCCCGAAAGCGGATCGCCCGACGTCTGGGGGCGTCCGATCCCAGGGAGATCCTCTTCACCTCCTGCGCCACGGAGAGCAACAACGCGGCGATCCTGGGCGCGGCCAAGGCCAATCCCAAGCGTCGTCACGTGATTACCACCGCCGTGGAGCACCCGGCCGTGTTCGAGGTCTGCAAGGAGCTCCGGCGGGACGGATACGACGTCACCTTCCTCCCGGTTGACGGCGACGGCAACCTCGACCTGGCCACGTTCATCCAGGCGCTGCGGCCCGACACGCTCCTGGTCACCATCATGCACGGCAACAACGAGACCGGCGTGATCTTCCCCATCGAGCAGCTCTCGCGGCTGGTGAAGGAGACCGACCCCTCGATCGTGTTCCACACCGACGCCACGCAGTCGGTCGGCAAGCTCGCCATCGATCTGGGCGGGGATCTCCGGCACGTCGACCTCTTGTCGTTCTCGGGTCACAAGCTGCACGCGCCCAAGGGGATCGGCGCCCTGTACGTCCGCCGCGGCACGCCGCTTAGGCCGTTCATGATCGGCGGCCATCAGGAAGAGGGCAGGCGCGGTGGAACCGAGAACGTCCCCTACATCGCCGGTCTCGCCAAGGCGTTGGACCTGGCCGAAGAGAACCGCGAAGCGGACGAAGCCCGGATCGCCGGGCTCCGCGACCGCCTGGAGCGGGCCATTGAGCAGCGGATCCCTTACGTTCAGGTCAACGGCAAGAACGCCCCGCGGCTGCCCAACACGCTGAACGTGTCGTGCCACTACGTGGAAGGCGAGGGGATGCTCTACCAGCTCAGCGCCGAAGGAATCTGCGCTTCCAGTGGCTCGGCGTGCACCTCCGGGTCGCTCGAGCCCTCCCACGTGCTGATCGCGCTCGGCGTCGCGTTCACGGCCGTCCACGGCTCGATCCGCTTCAGCTTCAGCCGCTACAACACCGACGAGGACGTCGACCGGATCATCGAGGTCTTCCCCCAGATCGTGGCCAACCTGCGAAAGCTTTCGCCCTACTGGGACAGCGAGAAGAATGAGCCCCGCGCCGACGCGCGGTCGATGCTCGAAAGGCCGGCGTGACGCTCGCCATCTCACCGGCGTGCGGCTCCGTGCCCGCCTCCTGGGGAAACGCCCATTCGTTCAGTGCGTCCCAATCGACCGGCTCGTTGCCGCCGGTTGTGATCCGCCTTGGACCTTGCTATTCTGGCGGCGGACCAAGGCACAAAGCGCGGTCGCTGAACAGAAGGGGTCGGCCCGTGGCAAACGAGCAGAAATCACCGAAAAGCGGGATCGCACGGCGTACGTTTCTCAGCACGACGGCAGCCGGAGCGGCCTCGATCCTCGGCTCCCAAATCCCCGGCGAGGCAACGGCCATGACAGCCAGTAGCGTATCGGAAAACGTCGATTTCCGCCAGAAATTGCTCGAATGCCTGGGCGGCCCGTGGCCCGAGGAGTGCCCCCTGCGGCCGAAGCTCCGCGAGACGATCCGGAAGGACGGCTACCGGATCGAGTCGCTCACCTACGAGGCGGAGCCGGGCGACCCGATCCCCGCCATGCTGCTCGTTCCCGATGGGGTCGACGCCAATAACCCCGCGCCGGCCGTGGCCGTCTGGCACCAGCACAACGGCCAGTACCACCTGGGCAAGACCGAGCCGGCCGGCCTGGCGGGCAACCCGATGCACCACACCGGCGCGGCGCTGGCGAAAGAGGGATACGTGGTCCTGTGCCCCGACGCCCTCTGCTTCGAAGAGCGCCAGAGCGAGCACCTCAAGGCCGGAAACTACGAGCGGTTCGAGTTCCTCCGCTACGTGGTCGACGGCAAGTGCATGGCCTGGAAGAACATCCTGGACATGCGCCGGGCGGTCGACTACCTCGGCTCGCGACCGGAGGTGATCGCCGACCGAATCGGCTGCTACGGCCACTCGATGGGCTCGACGCACACGTGGCTCGTCGGTCCGTGGGAGCCGCGCCTGAAATGCTTGGTTGGGAACTGCTGCCTGCCGACGTATGCCGCGATCCATCGCACGCACCTCTTGCACTGCTTCCCCAACTTCATCCCCGGGCTTTATCAGTACGGCGACACGCCGGATATCGCCGGGCTGATCGCCCCGCGTGCGCTGCACCTGAACTTCGGCGAGAACGACGGCGGCAGCCCGATCCAGGAAGTCCGCGAAGGCGTCAAGACGATCGCCCGGGCGTATGAGAAGGCCGGCGCCGCCGACCAGTTCAGCTACTACGTCGAGGAAGGCGCGGGCCACGTCCTTTCCGACGAGATGTGGCGGCGGACCCGCGCGTGGTTCGACAAGCACCTGCGCGCGGCGAGTTGACGTGCTCGCAGCAAAGCCGCGCGGGGTCTCGGCAATTGCCGGGTTGAAGCACACCGTCACCACGCCGCGATGGGCTCGCGTCCGGCCCGGGTGAACAGGGCACGGAGCGTCTCTGGCGCGATCGCGTTCACGACGAAGCGCACCGACCCGTCGCACATGGCGACGTGGAATCCGCCCTCGAAGTGGCCGCCGAGCCCTCGGGCGGGATGATCGGGATCGAAGGGCAGGCCTTCCGGCTTGGTCCAGATCACGGCGTGGTCGTCGTCGACTTCGACGATCATGATCGTGTTCGAGGTGCCGTCCTTGATCTCCTTGAGGGGAACGCCCTCCCGGCCGGGGAACACGGTCCCTTCGCCCGTCACCACGCGATAGGTCGACAAGCCCTGCTCCTTGCGGTGTTTCGAGGCGGGACAGCGGTAAGCTTCAGGCATCTTGTCGATCAAGGTGCGGTTGTGCTCGCTGTCCCAGGGCTCGTCGAGGTGGAACTGGTCGTAGAGTTTCTGTTGTTCGACGAACGGCAAGATGTGCACGCGCCAGCTCAACAGGAGCTTGCCGCCGGCGTCGGTGTTGCCCACGGCCGGGAAGCTCTTCTTGAGGTCGTGATAGTTGTGCATCGCCAGCCCGAGGTGCTTGAGGTCATTCATCGACTGCATTCGCTGGGCGCGAGCCCGGGCCTCCTGGAGCGGGGGAGTGATCGCGGCCGACAGCGCCCGGATGCCGTCTTCCGGCTCGCTCAACCTGAGCACGAGGCGGTCGCCCTCGACGTTCGGGATCGTCGAGGCAGCGACTTCTTCGAGGTCCGGCACCGCTTTTCGGGCGGCTTCCTGCGCGCAGAGAAACCGGACGGCGTCGAGCCATTTCGCGCGAAGTGCGGCGGCCGCCAGCTCGTCTCGCGACTGGATCGTCAATCGCAACGCCATCTTCGGTGCCACGTCGACGCCGAGCACGGCCCAGAGCAGGCCCTCGGTGAGGACGGCGGACGGCCCGCCGCCGATCTCCGCGGGCAGCGTGGGCATGGTCTCCCGGATCACGCGGGCCGCGTACGACGGAGGCAGCACGACGAACTGAGCCGCCGTATCGCCCGCGGCTTCAAAGGCTTTGGCCAGGTCGGGACGCGGGTCGGGCTCCGTCGCCTTGAACCGATCGAACGCGGCCTGAGCTCCGAAGAACATGGCGCCGCCGACCGGCTCCATCACGTCGGCCTTCCAAGCGGACGGCATGCTCGCACGCAGGAGCGCCGGATCAACCTCGGCGGCATGCGGGATGATGACGATCGGTCCACACGGGGGCAGGTCGGCCAGACTCGCGACGAGGTACAGCTCCTTTGCCCCGGCCTTGAGGAAGCCCTCGCGCGCTTGCCTCAGCTCAACCTCAACCCCTTCCGATTGGATTTCCTGCCCGAGTGCGGGTACTATCTCGACGAGCTTGGCCAGGATCGATTCGACGTCGAGCCGCGTGAGGTCGACGTGCATGACGGCGACCGTCTGCTCGTCGAGGAACGGGGCGATCGCCTTTGCCCGGGCGGCCGGGTCGAACGGCGCCGCCTGCACCAGACACGCCGCGGCGACGGCGACTGCGACTGCGAACGCGAGGGAGCGGATAGGCATGGACATGATGGTTCTCCGGATTCGAGTTTCCTGGGCAGGGCCGGACCGCGTCAACGGGCCACTTTCACTTCCATCCGCAGCACGAGACCCGGCATCGGGGGACCTTCGATCACGCCCGCGCCCTCTTGAAGGTGGTACACAAACGGCTTGCCGGTGACCGGGTCGATGGGGACCGGCACGGTCAGCTCGTCGAGCGTCTCGGGCAGGCGGCCGTCGTGCGCGGCGGCGTACATCCTCAGGGCCTCGATCGTTCGCAAGCCGGCGATCTCGCGGTCGCATCGCGCGATGGCGTTCTGGAGGGCGCGGACCGCGGGGATCAGCGTCGACGCCACCGGGAGCACCTCGCGCTGCTGCGACTTCGCCTGCCAAAGGCGAGACTCGGCCTGCTCCATGCCGTCACAGCCCTGCCAGTAGGGCACGTAGAACCAGCGGTAGGCGTCGTCGCACGATTCCCGATACGTTTGGCTCGTGTGGAGCAGGATTACCTGGGGGACGGGCATGGCCTCGACCTCGGCGGCCGGGAGCCCACGCTCGATCAAGTCGCGCTTGGCCTTCGGGTATCCCTTGATCGTCAGGGCCGTGAGCGTCTCCGGGCGGCCGAGCATGTCCGGCCCGTCCGAGAACTCCACGAACTTGTGCCAGAAGTCGCCGAGCGCCTGGCTCCACTCTTCGGGAGTCCGCTCCGTGCGATCCACGTCGCGAAGCTCGGGAAACGTCAGGGCGACGGCGTTCATCTCGGCCTCGATGCCCTGGCGTCCACCGATCAGCGGCCTTGGCAACACGGTCAGCGCCCAGTAGACATTCGGGGTGTCGGGCTGCTGGGTCATTTGCAGCACGCAATCCGACATGATCACGCAGATGGAAATGCCCACCAGGCCGTGGATCAGCGTCGGGCCCTCGCCGACGTGTTCTGCGAGCGCGTAGCCCGTCTGGAGCGCGTACAATGCCTCGTCGAACCGGCCGTTGGCGATCTGAATCCGCGCGCGCAGTTGCAACAGCCTCGCGAAGGCTCGCACCTGCTGCACCTCCGGGAGCAGGACGCGGTAGAAGTTCCCCTCCCGGATGGGCACCTGCCAACCGCAGCGCTCGCGTCGGGCGGCCCGGTCCAGCGTCTCGAAGATCATCGGCAACTCGAGCTTCTCCCCTCGAAGCTCCGCCAAGGGCGATTCCATCCGCTTCGTCCAATTCTCTTCCCACCACTCGTCGTTGCCGAACACCGCGCTCTGCTCGGCCGCCACTTTGCCGTAGTCGACGGCGGCGTTGCCGGGCGTGCGGTCGAGGAATCTCGGCAGAAGCTGATACTTCAAGGCCGGGCGCGGCTCGGCTGCCGGATGCACCGTGAGCCGCAGCGTCGTGTCGTCCGCCGATTCCGGCATGTGGACGCCGGCGTTCTGCCCCGCGAGCACGTGACGCGATCCCGGCGGCAGCGCCAGAAGCACGAGCGCAGTCAGTACGATCCCTGCCAAACGGTTCATGAGTTGGCTCCTGCACGGTTGGGCCCGGTCGTCCGGGCGTTCGGCCGGTCGACGCGAGCCTGGTCGTCCAACATGGTTCTCAGCCACTCGCGATAAGGAGGTGGGGCGTCCGAGGTCGGAGCCTCTGGGCGCTGGTCGCCGCCGCCCGACACCGCGGCCGGTTGGCTCCATCGGTCCTTCCCGCGCGCAAGCATCCGGTCGATTGTCTCCAGGTACTCACGCCGCGAGCCAAACCGGCTCCAATCGGCTTGCGCCGGCGGACCCGGCCGCCGGGAAGCGCTGTCGCGCGGTTCCACGCGGGACGGCGAAGCAGGACGCCATGGGTTGGGCAACACGTCGGCTACCCGGGGGTCGGCGTCGGATCGCGGCACCTCGTCGACTTGCGCCGGAACCGGCACCCTCACGATCCGAACCCGCTCCACCACCTGCGGCTCCGGACGCACCAGCAACGCGACCAAGAGCGTCGCCGCCACGGCCGTCATGCCGGCGCACGCCCCGGGCCACGCCCAACGCGCCGCAGCCGCCCCGCGTTCCGCGGATCGGCCGCCCACCGACGCCTGACCGGCCAGGAAGGCCAGCCGCTCGCGGTCGAGCCGGTCGTCGCGCGGCCGGAGCGACGCCAGCTCGTCCTCCACCGCCTTGAGGTCCGGCGGCAGCTCGTCCTCAGGGCGACGGCCGGTCAGCTCTCTGTTGGATTCGTCTTGGGACATGTCACACCCAACCTTTCCCGCAAAGCGGCCAGCGCGGCCTCGTAGTGCCGGTGGGCCGTGCTGGTCGACGTTCCGGTCAGCCCGGCGATCTCTTCGAAGGAGAGTCCGCCCCACAGCCGGGCGACCACGATTTCTCGCTTTTCGACGGGCAGCTTATCGAGGGCCCGCGTTACCTCGGCAGCGTCCAGGCGATCCCCTTCGGACGGCTTGAACCAGGGCTCGCGGCGATGGGCCACCGCCGCCTCGTGACGCCGGCGACGCCCCGCCGTGCGCGAGGCACTGATCGCCCCGTTGCGCACCACCCGGTACAGCCACCCAACCACGTTCCGCGGCAGCTCCCTCTCGCGCACGAGCCGCAGAAACGCCTCCTGCACCACGTCCTCCGGCGTGTCGCACCACTGCTGGGCATAGAGCACCATCGCCGCCCCATGCTCGTCCAGAAGCCGCGTCAGGAGTTTCGGACCCACTGCGTCCATCAGGCTCGTCTCGAACCGGCTGTCACCGAGAAGACGCCGCCCGGCGCCTATTTTCCCACAGAAAGCGGCCGGAAGCCTCGGGAAAAATCAGAGAAGCCGGACACCCGGTTACTCGGGATGCGTCTCCCACACGAAGGGCTCGTGCGAGTCCGGTTCCGTGGGTGAGTCCCAGAGGCCGGAATCGGCGTCCCCTTCGAGGGGCCACATCGGCCCGGACTCCCGGTCGCGCAGCGCCGCGTCAAACCGCCGGACACGATCCGACTCGGGCTCGGCGCCCCAGTCCGCCGTAGAGACGGCACGGACGCGCACGTGGGCAGGAACGGACAACGCAACCGAGCGACCGGCGCGATCCCGTTCCCTCTGGTAGAGCATGGTTTCCCGATGGGACAGCTCCGTCTCCGAGACGGCCCGGCCAACCATGCGCGCCGGCGTCACTCTCTCGGCGAGCTGCCACCCTGCAACGTCGTGCTCAAACAGCGGTGGCTTCGCCGGGAGATCGGCGGCGAGCATCGTATCGAGCGCCAGAGGCGAGCCGGACCCCTGAAATCGAGTCGACTCGACCGGAATGAGCGGCCTCCACAGCTCCGGCGGCGGATACTGCACCGGCACGACAATTACCTCCGGTGGCAAATCGGGCGCGGCCGGTGGATCGGGGTCCGGCAGCGGATCGCTCGCTCGCGGTGGCTCGGGCTCTAGTGGAAGATCAAGCGGGGGGAGTGGAGCCGGCTCAGGCGGTGGATCGGGATCAGGTTCCGGCGCTGGGTCCGGCTCCGGTACTGGGTCGGGATCGGGCATCGGCGTTGGGTCGTCGTTGGCTGCGCCGAAGTCGATCGCCGACAGGTTTTCCCCGCTCCCAACCACAATCTCGCACGTGCCGTCGCCGCCGGGGGACGTCAGTGTGTAACCTTCCGGGGCGATGACGCGGACGACGTACTCGCCCGGAGACACTCCCTCGAAATGGTAGTTGCCTTCCGCGTCCGTGGTCGTGATCGCCGTGTCCGTCACCGTGGAAGTGGACGTGGTGAACAAGTGCACTTGGTCCTCGCCGCGACTGCTCTGCCAGCTTGCGCCGACGAGGATGTGGTCGCCGTCGGCCGCGACGCAACCGCCGAAGCCGAAGGGCTCGTAAAGCTCCGAGGACGGGCTGCGGAACTGAGCGACGAGTTCACGGGTGCCGGCATCGAACAGATAGGCGTGCCCCATCTCGTCGCCCCGTCCTGGCGCGCCAATGAGTATGTGCCCGCCGAAGAACACCCCGGACTGGGCGAACCAGGCGCGAAAATCTGGATCGGGGTTCGCGAACGTATGGAGCAACTCGCCCGCGGCGGCGTCGAACAGGTAAGCCATGCCGTCAGGCGCGGTACGGGTAGTATACGTAGAAGCCGCGCCGACCAGGATGTAGTTGTCAGCCGCCGCCAGCCACTTGCCGAATCGGTTGTCTGACGTGGGGTTCGTGTAGAGTCCAAGCTACTCTCCGGTGGTCCCCTCGTACAGGTAGACGCCATCGTGCGCCGCAACCAGCACGTCGTCGCCGAGGAACGCGACCGACTTGCCAAGGCCAGGTTTGGAGAAGGTCTGAAGGAGATCGCCGGTGGCGGAATCGAAGAGGTACGCGGCGCCGTGGTACGGATCTCCGATGAGAACGCGGTCTCCCGCACTGGCGAGGGGAAGCACCCCGTCCCACGCGGGATCTGCTTCGAAAGGATCGACGAACGATCGCAGCAGCTCGCCCGTGGTACCGTCGTACAGGTGCGCCAGGAAACCATCTCCATGGTCCTGGACAAGGACATCGTCTCCCACGAAGGCCACCGCCCGGCTGAAACCATCCTCGACTTCGGGATTCGGATCCCGGAAGGTCTGGAGCACTTCGCCGGTGGCAAGATCGAACAGGTACACCGCCCTCCGGCTCGCCCCAGCATTGAACACGCCGACAAGGTATCTGTCGCCTTGGATCGCCACGGAGTTGCCGTCAATGCCGCGCGAGTCGAACGCTCGCACGTGGCCCCCAAGACGCTCGACCTCAACCTGCCAGCCCTCCAGCCCCGGTTCGTCGGGATCGAACGCGCCGTCCCGGTCCAGATCCTCGAAGACCGTTCCGCGGAACCCATAGCCCGTGGAGTTGCCCGGCGGCAGCGCCGGATCGGGCTCGTAGGGTGGTCCGGGCACCGGCGGTGGGTCGGGCGCTGGCATACCAGGCTCGGGAATTGAGGGGCCCGGCAATAGATGGTACGGCGGCACCGGATCAGGATCGGGCACTGGGCTGGGCTCCGCCGGCGGGTCTGGGTCGGGCTCCGGTAGGGGAACGGAAGGCGAAGGCGAGCCGTTCTGGTTTGCGCCCGCCGCGTCGACGCTGTTGTTCTCCTCCAACGGATTCATCATCCGGCCCATGAACAGGACACTGCCCGACTGCGTGTCACGAATGAGGAAGAGGAACGGGCGATCGGCGACGAAGTGAACCGGCGGCGGCTTGTAGGATACGCACACAACGCCCAGGATCACCGCGGTGGCCGCGGCCGCTTCGGTCCCTTCTTCGTTGACTTCCACGAACGCCTTGTGGAGCACCTCGTCGATCTTCAGCCGCCCGTCGATGTCGGACAGGTCCGCCATCCCGCTGAAGTCTGCCAGTCTGCCCGAGAAGGCATTCGTCATTCCCATGGCCTCGAGCACTTCGGCCAGCTTGAGGTCAACCGTCATCTTGAACTTGGGAAACGAGACGACGACGTCCCGCCGGCTCAGGCCTCCCAGCCACTCGTCGAGGTCCGTCGGAATCGAGCTCGCGTCGATGCCCGACGGCCCGGTCGCTTCGTCGGGCAGGAGCACGACCATGGAAAGGCGATCGCCCACGTAAGGCATCTCCAGCACCTGGAAGCCGTCCCGCTCCATGTACCGGTATTCCTCAGTGGCGTGCATCATCGGAACGTCGACCTGCTCGCCGGAGTCGAGCGTGAAAGGTTCATCCCGAGTGCGCGCCGGATCGAACTGGCTGGCCCATTCGCCCTTGAAGTAGATCGCGTTGGTCAGCACGAGCCGCGTCAGCTCTTTGATGACTCCTTCCGGGATCAGGTCCTGGATTCTGTCGTGGGTCTGACCTTCCACCCACCCGTTGATGGCCTGCCGGGCAGCCTCCCGGTCGCGGATGAAGTCGACATCCTGGAATCCACCTCCGTAGCACGACGCGGCCAGATCGAGGAACTCGTCGCGGAATGGGAAACCCGTCTGGCCCCACAGGCGGTTCGCCACGCACAGCTCATAGTCGCCGGCCTCTCCCGAGGCATTGAGATCGCCGACCAACGACCCGAAGGCCGCGTGGAGCGCATCCTGCCCGAGCAAGAAATGGAGCACGTCGGCCATCTGCGAGGCAGTCTCCCCGCGAGCCCCGGCGTAGGTCATTGCCAGGGCAGTCGAGATGCTCAGTGGGGAGAAGAACAGGTTCCCTTCGGCCGCCTGGAGTTGGGCGTACAGATCGAGTGCGAAGGCGTTGATCGAACGCGCGACGGCCGCCGCACTGTGTTGATCCAGGTCGGCCCCGACACCGAAATCGGCGACCTCCGCATCACCCCAGAGCGGCGGGTCAGCGATCCCCTCGACCGGCTCGCTCACTGCCAGAGCAGCGGCATCCAGCATCAGCCGTGGCTCGAGCGGCTCGACTCGAAGCCGAGCCCCCGTGAGGCGGTTTCTGGACATGGCTTGCTCCTCGTCGGATCGATCGGGCTTGAAACGGCTCTCGGCAGCCCCTCAACCTGTTCTGCGAGCGTGCCGGGCGGTGCTATCTCGCTGGTCCCGCCCGCACCGAGTGCGCCCCACTTCTGTCCGCTACCTGTCTAGGGCCGTTTCCCGAAGGGGTTGTCACGCGGGTAAGCTGAACACCCGGGCAGACGCAGTAGCTCTTTCGGGTGGAGCGATACGCCGAAACGGAGGCTTCGCAACGAGAAGATCTGAACCGTGTCCTCAGGGTAACCCGCCCGAGGGGCGACGCCGGGGCGGGTGGGCCAGACGGGTGCGGTCGTTGTCGTGCGCGTGCCACTGCTTGGTGGCCAGGTGCTGACCGACGGCCGCAACGGCCAGAAGCGGGATGACTTCGATCGGCCGCCTGTCGTCCAAGTAGACGGCATTGAAAAAGGCATCGCCGGAGGGGCCCGTCAATTCGGCCAGGACCACGTCGTGGCTCAGTTCCGCTTCGAGCACTCGAGCCCCGACCGCGTCCAGCGCCCGGCCCGACGTCCTTGGCGGGAGGTCCGGCGATCGTGCCATCTGGGGGGAATGCGGATTCGCTTGAGAAGGACTGAGCCGATGAGGGGACCAGACCGACCTGTCCAGCGTCGGTGCGGATGGCAGGCCATGGTCCGTGTCGCTGGCGGGTCCATCCCCGATCGAGCCTTGCTCGGGTGACGTGGCCACCTCAAATGCTTGCGAGATCCCGCGAGAGCCCTCGATCGCGCCATAGGGCGAGCCACGCAGTCGCCCGGGATGGGCGAGGAAAGGATGCGAACCGGCCGCAGCCGTCCGCCCGGGTGACGTGGCCGACGCCGGCCGACGCCCGTCGAGACGCGAGTCGCTCGTCGCGGCCTCCTCCGCGCCGTCCGCGTCGGAGCCCGCGCGATCGGCGCGACTGGCGACCCGGACACCGCAGTGCTCCCAATCAGCCGGCGCCCTACCGATCGAAGGGGCCGGCTCGCTAAGAACGCGCGTCAGGTCGATGAGTCCGTCCCCCGACGAAGAAGAGGACGATTCATTCGGCTCGAGTCGTAGCAGCACCGCGTCGTCGCAGTGGGTGGCAGGAGCGTCCGTACCGGAGACGTCACTTGGCTGGCTGGGAATCGGGCCCGCGTCGGAGGAATGGCCAGGAGGGACTGGCGAGCCGGAAGGCGTGGCGTCCGGTGATCCCACGCCGCCGCCTTCAGGCCCCTCGTCAGGGTGAATCGTGACGACGTGCGCGGCGTCTCCACAGCCGGTGACGTGGCCCAAAGACGACGTCGAAAGATCGATGTACCCTCCGTCAGCCGAATAGAAGTCGGCGATGGCGGAGAGCAACAGACGATCCTCGAGCGGCTCGACACACGGCCGTCGACGCCCGGGCGCGCAACAAACGTGCAGGCTCCCCGGCTTCGGTCGGCGCCGGCGGCGACGGGTCCAGTGGTGTCGCTTCCTGATCATTGCATGGACGCTTTCTGGGGTGGGGCGATCAAGGCCGGTCTCCGCTCTTTCGGGGATCGGCCCGGGAACAGCTTCGAGGAATCGATTGCTGAGGGCTTGCTTGGCTCGACCGCAGCCACCCCCAAATCCGGAACTTGCTTTTCGGCCGATCCTGCGCTTGTGCCCAACTGCTCGACCAGCTCGCCGAACTCGGGATGACCTCGAATGCCGTCCAGCTCCGGGTTCTCTCGAATCTGATCGACCTGCGTGAATCCGGCGGCAATGGCCCTGCGCAGCGTGGCGACCGCCTCGTCCACGTACTCTTGTTTCGCGGATGCTCCTTGCGCCGAAGACGCGACGTCGCCGCTGCCGATCTGCGCGACCGCCAGCGTCAGCTCCACCGCCACGCGATACAATCGGTCCGCACCTTTGGGCCAAAGCTCGCGTCGGGCCAAGGCGGCCTCGGCCGCCTCGCCGGGACGACCCGCCGCCCGAAGGGCTCGACCCAGATTGCAGTAGTGTTTGCTCAAAAACTCGCGAAACCGGGCGACTTCCGGGGCGTGCTCCAGCGCGAAACGCTGGTGCTCGATCGCTTCGCCATAGGCCGCCACGGCCTCTTCCAACCGGCCGAGCCGTTCCAGGGCCATGCCCTGGTTGTTGAGGACGCCGCCGAGGCTGCTGCGATGACTCAGGTCATGGGGGAAGTCCTTGACGAGATCGTTCAGGGTCACGCGTGCCCGAGCGAACGACTCACAGGCTTCGCCGTGCCGCTCGGACTTGCTGTAGACCCCGCCCAGGTTGTTGTGGCTGATGGCCGAATCGCGCCGAAACTGAAGGACCAGTGGGGCTTTCGGCCCTAGTGTCTCTTGGATGGCGATGGCTTGCCGATAAGAGGCTTCTGCCTCGTCGAGCCGGCCGTTGCGGCTCTGAAGCGCGCCGAGATTGTTGTACGTCAGCGCCAAGTCGCCCTGATACTTGACGTCGCCGGGAAACGCCGCCACCAGTCGCTTCTGCGTCGAGAGCGCGTCGTGGTAGCACCGCTCCGCCTCGACCGGATCGCTATCGCTATGAAGGAAGCCCAGGTTGTTGTAGCTGATGGCCAGATTGCCTGAATACCGCGGCTCATCGGGATACCGGCCGGCGAGCTCTCGTTGGGCCTCGAGGGCCGCGCGATATGACCGCTCTGCCCGAGCGGCCTGATTCGTCTGACTCTGGAGCAGGCCCAGGTTGCCGTAGGTCGTCGCCAGATCGCTCCGGAAGTCGGCGGAGTCGGGATCCGCCCGGACCAGCCGGCTTTGGACGTCGATGGCCTGCCCGTAGGCGTGCTGGGCCGCAGCCGTCCCGCCCGTCTGAGCACGCACCAATCCGATGTTGTTCCAACACAAGGCAAGATCGCGCCGATACTTGCGCGCAGTGGGCTGCTCTTGGCCGAGACGCTGGAGAATATCCCGGCCTCGCTGGTAGGCGTCCAGCGCCCCATTCCTATCGCCGACCTGTTCCTGAAGCGCCCCGACTTTGAAGTGCGTCAGCGCCAGATCCGCCTGGAGGGCCGGATCGTCACGCGCGTGTTCGATAAACCCGCGGTAATAGTCCAGAGCATCGCGGAGAAGCTCGCCGCGGAGCTGCTCCGCGCCGGGCAAGTCGGCCAGCCTTTCGGCATGGTGGGCGGCGAAGCGATCCACCACGGCGCGGGCCTGCCGGAAATGAAGCTCGGCCCGGTGGAAATTGTCCTCCGCCCGTTCGTAGTTCGTCCGGGCCTCTCCCAGCGCCGCCTTGGTCCGGGCGTGCTCTCGGGCGATCAACAGCGTGCTCGCAAGCAGGCTCAGAAGCGCGATCAACGTCAGGGCCACGGCCGACGAGACCACCGCTCGGTGTCGTTTGGCCCACTTGCCGGCGCGGTCGGCCAGCGTAGGGCGTTTTGCCAAGGTGGGCTTGCCCTCCAAAAAACGCCGCAGGTCGTCGGCCAGCTCCCGGGCCGTGGCGTATCGCTCCCCCGGCTCCTTCGCCGTCGCCTTCAGGACCACCGTCTCCAGATCTTTCGGGATCGCCTTGTTCAACTGGCGGGGCGGGCGGGGGTCTTCTTCGGCGATCTGGCGAATCAGTCGCTCTCGCTCGCTGCTGCCGAACGCCGGCTGCAACGTGAGTAGCTCGTAGAGCGTTACGCCCAACGAGTAGAGGTCCGTCCGGTGATCCAGAACGTGGCGCCGGCCCCGCACTTGCTCGGGGCTCATGTAACGGAGCGTTCCCAGCAGGTCGCCCGTCATCGTGAGGTTGGGATCGCTCCGGGTCATCGCCAGACCAAAATCGGTGACCCAGAGATCCCCGCGCACGTCGAGCATCAGGTTCGACGGCTTCACGTCCCGGTGCACGACGCCCATCTGATGGGCGTGCTCCAACGCCTCGGCGGCCTGCACGCCCAGATCGGCCACCGAGCGAAAGAACCCTCGGCTGCGCGTGGAACCGTCGGTCGAGACGTATGCCCGCGGCCCGCGCGTCGTTTCCGATGCCGGCTTCGCTCGCTCGGGCGTCGTATCGGCCGTGGTGCCGGCCGGCCGGTCGGTTCTCGACTCTTCGCTCGCGGGGGCCGGTCGACCGGAGCTGAGATCTCGCGCCAAGCGGCTGATCGCCTCACGACGCTCGTCAGGAACCCCCGAGCTTTGAAGCTGCCGTAGCTCGTCGATCAACTGGGCGATCGTCTGCCCCTCGACGTACTGCATCGCATAGTAGTGCACGCCGCGCTCACATCCGAACCCGAAGATGGGGACGATGTTGGGATGGTGAAGCTGTGCAGCGGCGCGGGCCTCGTTCTGGAACCTGGCGATCTGCTTCTGGTCGAGCACGGCGGCAAACGGCAGAAGCTTCAGCGCCACGCGACGGTCGAGCGAGATCTGCCTGGCCTCGCAAACGATGCCCATCCCACCGCGCCCAATCTCGCCGAGGATCGCATAATCCCCCAAACGCTTCTCGGAGAACTCAGAGGGGGTCGGCGGCGTCGACCCCGAAGGTCGAAATCCGAGGGTCGCCCGGTGCAGGAAGTCGAGGCTGCTCAGATAAGCCTTGAGCGGCTCAGCCAGATCGGGATGGCGGGCAATGAGCTGATCCGCGTCGGGCAGGAGCCCATGTTCCTGCTCGGCCAGATAAGTCTCCAAGATGTCCATCAACCGCTGCTGCGATTCCGGCGACAACGAATCGACGCAGACCGGATTGACGTCGCAGTGCCGAGTCATGTCAAGCCTCGTGCGTCCAGACGCTCGCGCAACTGTCCGATCGCCCGCAGCCAGAGCATCCGCACCGCGCCCGGCGAGCGACCCATCCGCTCGGCGACCTCCCCGAACGGCAAGCCCTCCAGATGCCGCAAGACAAGCACGTCCCGATAGTCCTGAGACAATTCCGCCAACTGGTTGGCGAGAATGATCGCGTACTCGCGACGTTGGGCGTTCGAGCTCGGCGATGCCGCCTGATCCACGAGCACGGATTCCAGCCTCGCCGCAGATCGCTCCAGGGCGCCTCCGATCCCGCCCAACGACGTCTCGCGACGCACGTCCCGCTTCTCGGCCAGAACGTGCTTCTCAACGAGCCTCGACAGGTTGTTGACCAGTATCCTTCGTAGCCAAGCCAGGAACTCGGGCACGCTCTGGCCCCGAAACTGCCCGAAGTCGCGATGCGCCTCCAAGAACGTCTCCTGCACCACGTCGGAAGGGCTGCTCCGAGCCAGGAGCTTCTCATCGATCTGCGTGGCGGCCAAGAGCTTCAAGTAGTTGCCGTACAACTGTAGCAACTGCCCCAGACACTCTAGCTTTCCTGCTCGTGCCGATCTCAGGAGTTGCTCTTGGTCAGGTGGGGATTCAAGACGCATAGACCCTCCTGGGAGGAAAGGCCGGATCCGCAAGCCTTTGTCACGCCCAGCCCGCGAATATCCCCGCTTCAGAGCCGATGGTCAGCACTGCCGCCTCGGCCCGCATGCCCCTCCGCAGAGTGTATCGGGTGTCACACAAGGGAGTGGAGCCTCGCGAGCTGGACCCGGTTCCCGCGCGTCAGCCCCCCCGTGGTGCCCAAGTCAATCCCGGCCCCGCCGGCTCCATGCCGGGCTCGTCGGTGATCTCACACGCCGTAGAGACGATCACTTTCCAGGTTACCTATCTTGCGCAAACATGGGGAGCTTTCTGCGCGAAATTGGAGCTGGAAGAACGACCCGTGCGATAGATGCCCCCCCAACGCCCATGGGAAATGGCACCGGGTCGCACGATGGAGGCGGCTGACCGATCGGTCTGGGCAAACGCCGGCGCTGGTCCCATCGCCTCGCACGCGCCCAGGGGGTCGCGGCAAGTGAGGCTCCCGATCCCGACGCGGCTATGGGCGTGCTCTCACCCACCCAACAGGTGGGACAACACCGCCATCTCCAGGGCCTCGTAGTCGCGGGCGGCGAGGCACTGCTGTTCGACGTCCTTGGGGAACGTGCGGACCTTTTCAACCAGCTTGAGGAACACGGCCCGGCTGTTGGCCAGATGCTTGTCGGAGACCTCGACCTTCTGGGTGCGCATCGTCTTGACGTCGAGGCCCACAAACCGGCCCGTCTCAGGGTAGCCGGCCAGCTCGAGCACGCGGACCTGGTTGTACGCCCCGCGGAGGTTGGCCGAGCCGAACGACTTGTCCTGGTCGAACTTGAGCCCGTTCTGGTCGTTCAGGTGAACGCTCCACAGCTTGCCCGCCGAGAGGGCGAAGGCCATCTCGTCCGACGGGTCGAGCCCGGCCAGCAGGGCATGGGCCGTTTCGATCAGCCCGCCGACGCGGTCCGGGGCCACCGTCTGCGCCGCGATGGCCAGCGCGTGGCCGATCGTGGGGATGTACGCCTGGTCCATCGGCTCGTTCGGCTTCGGCTCGATGGCGATCTGCATCTGGTCGTCGTACTGGAGGAGCTGGTTGAACGCGTCCAGGAGCCAGCGGTGGGCCTCGATGGCGTTCTTCGACTCGCGCACGTATGTCCCTTCGCGTGCCAGCCAGAGCACGATCAGCTTCGTGCCCAGGGCGTTGGCGATATCGGCGCACCGCTTCAGCCGATCGACGGCCCAGGCGCGGCAGGCCGGATCGTTCGAGGTGAACCCGCCGTCGATGCCGCGGGGGTCTTCCCAGAGCCGCGGGGCGACGAACTCGGCCACCAGCCCTTCGACGTCGAGCATCTTCTTGACCGCCTTCGCCTCCTCGACGATCTGGCTCGGCGACATCTCGCTCAGCTTCGGCACGGCGTCGTCGTCGTGAAACTGCACGCCGTCGAACCCCAGCGCCTTGTACTTCTTGAGCTTCGTAGCGAACTCGATCGTCGGGCGAACCGGCGGACCGAACGGATCGGCGCCTTCGTGGATGTTCCAGGGCCCAAACGAGAAGCGATATTCGGCCATGACCTGTTCCTCCTTCAGTTGGATCGCTTCGACGACCGAGCCTCTCCCGACGAGGGCTCGCCACCCAAACGGACTCTCCCACCTCATCGGCGGGGTCGCTGAACACGCGACAATATCGCAGGCCGCCGGCGGCCTGTCAATGAGCCGACGCGTGCAGCGGGAGGGTGGTTGCTGATGACAGAGCACGTCGCGGCTGGCCGAATCGTGCCTAGCTGGCAAAGATCTCCGCCACCGCAAGGCGGAACTCCGGCACGATGTCGTCGCCGGTCAGCTCGTCCGAAACGTCCCAGACCACCATCTGATCCCGGCTGCGGTACACCGAGACGGTATGCGCCTCCGGGTCCACCACCCAAACGGCACGGCAGCCGGCCGCCAGCCAGTCGTGAACCTTGGCCAGCACCTGGCTGGCGCGGTCGTCGGGCGAAAGGACCTCGACGGCCAGATCGGGCGGGCCTTGAAAGAAGCCCCTGGTCGGCGTGGCGGGGACACGCTCGGCCCGAACGAAGCCCACGTCCGGCGCACGCACCGTGTCCGGATCCCGGCCGATCAGGAAGCCCGTCTCGGCGCCGGTCACCACCCCAAGCCCTCTCTCCTGCACGAACTGTGCCAGGGGCGTACTCACGCGAATCACAATCCGGCCATGTTCGAATCCCGCGGGCGACATCATAATCAGCTCTCCGCGCACCAGCTCACACCGCCCGAGATCCGGCGTATCGAGCAACTGCCGGGCCGTCGTGATTTGCTGGATTGTGGCCATGATTGACGTTATCATATCCCCCAAGGCGGCTATTGTCAACGCAAGCCGCGCCAATTATGAGAGAGCTGTGTGGACTCGGGCAGGAAAGGGAAGCGAACGTGCCGGATAGCAGAATCACCCGACGTGCGATGCTCTCGCAAACCGCCCACGCCACGACGATCGCCGCCGTCGCCTGTGGCCTGGAGCCGCTTGCAGCGAGCGAGCCGCCCCTGCCGCGCACGCTCGAAGGCGTCTGGGACATGCACGGGCACTTGAGCGGAACGGCCCTCAGCGGTACGCCGGAGGAGAGAATCACCACGCTCCTCCGGTATGCAGACCGGATGGGCATCGAGCGCCTGGTGGTTTTCATGGGCTACCCCTGGGCGAACGACCCCACGCCCGAGGATCTCCGCCGCCAGAACGACCAGGTGCTCGAGGCGGTCGAGCACTCGCGCGGCCGGGCGCTCGGCTTCGTCTACCTCAACCCCAAGCACACCGACGCGAGCCTGGCCGAGCTCGATCGCTGCGTCGCCCACGGGCCGATGGTCGGCATCAAGCTCTGGGTCGCGCTGCGATGCCACGAGAAACAGCTCGACCCCATCGTCGAGCGAGCGGTGGAGCTGAAGGCGCCGGTCCTCCAGCACACCTGGTTCAAGCTCACCGGCAAACTGCCCGGGGAATCCACCCCCTGCGACCTCGCCCAGTTGGCCGCCCGCCATCCCCAGGCCTCGTTCATCGCCGCCCACGTGGGCGGGGAATGGGAGCGGGGCATCCGGGCGATCCGCGCCGCGAAGAACGTGGCCGCGGAAATCTGCGGCGCCGATCCCACCGCGGGCGTCGTGGAAATGGCCGTGCGAGAGCTCGGCGCCGAGCGCGTGATGTACGGCAGCGACTACGCCGGGCGCAGCTTCGCCTCGCAGCTCGCCAAGGTCTACGGGGCCGAGATCCCCGACCAGGCCAAGCGGCTCATCCTCGCGGGGAACATCCGCCGCGTGCTCCAGCCCATCCTTGCCGCCAAGGGAATGAAACCATGATCGACGTCAACGTCCACCTCTCCCGCTGGCCGTTCCGCAGGCTCCCCTGCGACGAAACGCCCCGCCTGGTCGAAAAGCTCCAAGCCTCCGGCGTCACGCAAGCCTGGGCCGGCAGCTTCGATGGGCTTCTGCACCGCGACATCGAGGGCGTCAACGCCCGGCTGGCCGAGGAGTGCAAGCGACACGGCTCGGGGCTGTTGGTCCCGTTCGGCTCCGTGAATCCAAAGCTGCCCGACTGGCAGGAGGACCTCCGCCGCTGCCACGAAGCGCACGGCATGCCCGGCGTCCGTCTCCATCCCAACTACCACGGCTACACCCTCGACGATCCGGTCTTTGCCGAGCTGCTCGCGCTGGCCGAGCGCCGCAAGCTCGTCGTCCAATTGGCCCTGCGCATGGAAGACACGCGAACGCACCATCCGCTGATGCCCATCCCCGACGTCGACCCGGCCCCGCTCACGGACCTCGTCGCCGAGCGCCCCAACCTCCGCGTCGTGATCCTCAACGGCCTGCGCACGCTCCGCGCCAACGTCCTCGCCCAGCTCATCAAGTCGGGCAACGTCCACTTCGAGATCGCCATGCTCGAAGGCGTCGGCGGCATCGCCAACCTGCTCCAAACCATGCCCCTGGAGCGACTCCTCTTCGGCTCCCACTTCCCCTTCTTCGTCCTCGAGTCCGCGCTCCTGAAGCTCCGGGAATCCGAGCTCACGCCCGCGCAGATCGAAGCCATCTCGCACCAAAACGCCGAGCGGGTGCTGCCGGCGTGATTTTCACGGGAGCACCATTTCCCTCTGTTGAGCAACTGGAGAGGTAGCGATTCTGAAACTGGCGCCGAAACGGTAGAATAACGAGGAGTAGGGAACGCCCGATGGTAGGCGCGGCTTTGCGGAGTTGACGCAAGCGTCGTGCGGGCGCCTGGCTAGCGCCAGTGTCAGCAGTGCGCTGTGCGCAATCTCGGGATTCCAATGTGACTGAGTGGAGCGGGCGGATGAGCGGCCAAGCGAGTATTCGCGGATACCTGCTTCAAACACTCGTGTGTCTCCTTGACAGCCTTACGGACGAACCACAATGGGAGAAAGTGGTACTTGAACCGGATGGGGAATCGGACAAAGTCGACATTACCTGGTCGTATGGGTCGACACGGAAGGTTGTTCAGGTCAGGTCGTCCCAGAACCAAATTAATTTGCGGTGCGCGCGCAAATGGGCATCTGAATTGGAGTCAACGACCCAAGCCGAGGAGTACGAACTCCGTCTACTGGGACCCTGTTCGCAGAGCGTCGCGGCTGCGAAGCGACTGGGTAAGGTTCGCGTCCCAATCCCAGACCCTCTGAACGTGGATGCAATCGTGCAGCGTGCCGCACATGCTCTGGACAAGTTCCTGGTCTCGCGACCAGTCCCAGTAAGCATCAACCCATTCCTTAGGGAAATCGTCGTGCACGCGCTCGCGAATCGCTTGGCGCAATACTCAACATCTGGCACGGCCATTGATCGGGAGGACTTCCAGAGGCTCTTGGACCGTTGGATCGCGGAAGTGCAGCCCGCGATTTCCCCTTCTTTGCCGGTAGGCGCAAGCGCTCAAGTGGCGCATCAGCTGACGCCTCCTCCTGCTGATTTCGTCGGGCGAGACACGGAACTCACTCGTCTCTCCGAGTGCATTCAACATGGTGCGCGCGGAGTCGCAATCCGCGGGATGCCGGGGATTGGCAAGTCCGCGTTGGCACAGGAGCTAGCGTCGCTGGTGCAAGCAGCATTTCCCGATGCGCAACTCGTAATCGATCTTCGAGGAAACACTTCTCGGCCGTTGCCAGTACTGGACGCGATGGGCTTTGTGATCCGGTCACTGGCTCCGGAGAAGCTTCTCCCCCAAGAAGACGCGCAAATGCGCGCCCTCTACCAGTCGACGCTGCATGGCAAGCATCTTCTGATCCTTCTGGAGAATGCGCGCTCAGCGGAACAAGTTGAGTCGCTTGCCACTTCCTCAGATAGTCTATTCATCGTCACTAGTCGATGGAAGTTCGCGCTCCCCGGGTTCGTGTCAGAGGACTTGTCACCGCTGAGCCTTGACGAGTCTGAACGATTCCTCGTGCAAGTCGCTCCGCGCATTCAGCCTGACGCAGGTCGGGTTGCACAGATCTGCGCCGGACTTCCGTTCGCGCTGCGTCTCGCGGGGAGTGCCCTGGCGGAACGCCCGGATATCAGTGCGCGAGAGTATATCGACAAGCTGGGTGATTGCCGAACGCGGCTGGACTTGGCAGAGGCATCAATTGCGACGAGTTTCGATCTCCTGCCGGAGCCACTGAGGACGCGATTCAGTCTGCTATGTCTCTTTCCGCACTCTTTCTCCCGTGAAGCTGCGGCGGCGATTTGGGAAACCTCGGAATCAGATGCCGCGGATACACTTGGCAGCCTGTTGTGTCAGAGTCTCATCGACTGGAACAGCGCCTCCCGGCGATACTTTCTTCATGACCTCATCGCGCTATTCGCCGCGGATCGCGCAGAGACCACACGTATCGAGAATGCCAAATGGTCCTTTGTGCAATACTTCCACGACGTATGTTTCACGCTTGAGGAGACATACAACCGCGGACACGACGGAGTGAATCACGCTCTGCAACGGTTTGACGAGGAGCGTGAGAGTATCGACGTTGCGTTTGAGTGGACTGCAATGCAAGGGACGACAGTTCAAGATGCAGCGCGGCTCTGCGTAGAGTTTGTCACAAGTACCGTGCGCATGCGCGACGTTCGCCAGCATCCCTTCGCGCGGATGCGGTGGCTTGCCCTCGGGTTTGACAATGCCCTCCGGCTCCACGATGGAGTAACAGCGTGTTCATTTGTTGGAGAGCTCGGGCGTGCGTGGCTTGAATTCGGCGACGTTGACAGGGCTTCAGAGTGTCACCATACAGCGATTGACCTCTCGCGACGCTTCGGCCTGAAGACCAATGAGTGCGTCGGCTTTCTTCAGATTGGCAATGTCGAAACGATGCGTGGCAATCCGCGTGAAGCGCTTCGCAACTACGATGCAGCACTCGCATTGGCAAGAGAGTTGGACGATCCATCACTCGAAGCACATGCGATTTCCAACGCTGGTCGAACGCGTGGGAACCTGTGTGAGTTCCAGCAGGCGGTAGATTTGCTGTTTGACGCGGCAAAGAAGTTCGGAGAGATCGGTGATCAACAGAACCTAGCGAAGACACTCGGCAGCATTGGAGAGATCGCCCATCAGGCTGGCGACGAAAGGATGGCCCTGGAGCAACTTGAGTCTGCACTGGACATCGCCAAAGACCTCGACGACCCAACGACCATACTGCATTTCTCGGAAGTGCTGGGACGCTTGAAGCTGAAACTCGGCCAAGTAGGGGAAGCAGTCTCCCTCCTGGAACACACGCTCTCCGTGGCCCAGGAATTGGCGTTGCCGCGCTTCATTCCACCGGTGATGCGCACACTCGCGATCGCCTACGAAGCGAATGGAGCTAGCGTGCAAGCCGATGAACTCATCGAACGACATCAGCAGATCGCCGCGGAGATTGGAGATACCGACGCCGAATTCCTCGGGGAGGGCACGATTGCCGAAATGCTGGAGCGAAGAAAACGAACGACGGAGGCGATGGCGGTTCATGAGCGGCGAATCGAAATGGCGAGACGGAACAAGGATGGGCACAACGAAGGGAGTGCATTGCGCGCTTGTGCGACGTTCCTGGCGAACGTAGGACAAATCGAGCGCGCACTTGAGTATATGAATGCGGCGCTTGAACTTGCGAGAAACGCCGAGCCGCATCTTGTCTTGCTCCTCGAAGGTGCGATTTCGGAACTCAGAGCTAAGTTGGCCGACCGCTCTGGAGGGGCAGAATAGGCACTCGAAGGCGTCGGCGGCGTCGCCAACGTGCTCCAAACCATGCCCCTAGAGCGAGCCCTCTTCGGGTTCCCACTTCCCCTTCTTCGTCCTCGAGTCCGCGCTCCTGAAGCTCCGCGAATCGGAGCTAACGCCCGCACAGCTCGAAGCCATTTCGCATCAGAACGCCAAGCGGTTGCTGCCCGCGTAGTCTTCACCTCCGCGCCGGCGGGGACTCGAAACACGCGAAGCGAGCCGTGCCTCCGCAGATTCGGGCTTCAATCACCCTCCGGCTTATCCCACTCCAGCTCCACCACGATCGTCTTCCACTCGCAGCCCATGTCGACTTCGACGGACTTGGGGCGGTAGCCGTCGAGAGCGAATTGGACGTGAAACGTCCCTTCCCGCGGCAGGACGCGATCGAAGCGGCCGGTGGTGGGATGGGAGGTGTGGACCTCGCCCTCGAACGTCCGGATTTCGGCGAGAGAGATGGCGGCCTCCAGCGGGGCGCCGCTCTGGGCGTCGCGGACGTGGCCGGAGAGGGTGGGCCCGGCGGCCAGCCGGTCGAGCAGGTACGCCCAGCCGGGCCGGACGCCGGCGGCGAGCTTGTCGCGATCGCTCTGGTAGGGCGGGTTGTGACGCGACCCTTCCCAGATGTAAGCCAACGTGCCGTGTTTCCAGTAGTGCCAATCCTGGTCGGTGCCGTCCACCGGGTACAGATTGCGCGCAGGCCGATAGTCCCGGTCGTCGCGACAGGAATCAGCAAGCGCGGCCACGTGCCCGGCGACGATCCACGCCGTGTTGGGGTGCGGGTCCCGGACGTTGTCGATCGTGTAGGGCACGAGCAGCCTGGTTCCGGCGGTATGGAACGACAGCAGCATCACGAACCGCTCCTGGTCGGCCAGGCGCATCATCGCCCGGGTCTCCGGCTCCGAAGCAGGGCTCGGCCCGCGATACCACGACGCCGCGGGATCGCTCTTCGAGCCGGTCTCGCCGAGGCTGTGCCAGCGGAAGGGGTAGTTGCGGTTCAGGTCGACGCCGTCGGTGAAGTCGATCCGCCCGTTGCCGTTCGTGTCGCGTCCGTTCTTGCGCCCGGCCGCGGCGACGTGAAAGAACCGGTGGCAGCCGTCGGGATTCACGAGCGGAACGCACCAGATCCGATAGCGGTCCACCCAGTTGCGGACCCGCTCGTCCGAGGCGTAGTGGACGGTCAACTGCTCGATGATGTCGAGCACGAACTCCGTGGCGAGCAGCTCGCTGCCGTGGTGTGCGGCGACGAACAGAAACGGCGGCTTGTCGGCCTTCGGGCGAACGCCGCTGGAAATCTCCAACGCCCAAATCCTCCGGCCCTGCCAGGTTTCGCCGATGTCGTGCAGCCGGGTGATCTCGGGGTACTTCCGGGCGAACGCCTCGAGCAGGCCCTCGACCATCGGGCCGTCGTGATAGCCGTCGCTGACGACGATCCGGCCCCGGTCGTCGACGGGCACCGGTTTGCCCATGCGTTCGAGAAAGCCCTCCAGCCGATACTTGGAGGGCCCCCGGTTGACTTGCCGCTCGAGGTCGATCCGGTACGGCGACTCCTTGTTGACCGCGTTGTGGGCGAAGCGAAGCGCGGCATCCAAATCCGGAGGGCTCGCCTGCTCGCGGTCCCAAAGAATCGCCAGCTCGGTGGACTCGCCCGGCGCCAGGTCGACGGCCCCCGGGGCTTTCGCGTCCCGAAACGAAAACGCCGCCGCGTCCTTGCCGATCAGCGCCCACGCGCTCAGTTTCAGAGCACACGTGCCGCGGTTTGCGACCTGCACCAGGAGCGTCGGCGGCGACGCCTCCGGGTCCCAGCGGCAGTCCAGGTCGCCGTCGAACAGCGTGGGCGCGGGCTCCGCCCGGCCGAGGTCTTTGCCCAGCAGGCCCGAGGCATAGATCGACCCGATCTCGCCCGGCGAAAGCACTCGACGCCAGATCCCCACGTCGTCGATCGCGCCGTCCCAGTGGCCGATGTCGTGGAGGGCGTCGTTTCCGATCACCGTGGAGAGACCGGCGTCGATCGTCGACGTGAGGGTCTCGATCGGGGCGGTGCCGACCACCTGGCCGTCGACGTAGGCGATCGCCTTGGCGTCGCGATCGTGCGTCACCGCCAGGTGATGCCAGCGTGCGTCGTCGAGCGCGGGGCCCACGTGCTCGATGTAGAGCGCCGCCGAGCGGTCGTCCTTGGCGTTCCAGCGGAGCTTCTTGTCGGTATGGAGGAACAGCCCCCAGCCCGTGTGCCGGGCGCTATTGCCGCTCTTCCGGCTGCTGTAATCCTTGTTGGTGATGAACACCGGCCAGTCGCGCGACCGATCCATCCGCACCCAGCAGCTTGCGGAGAAGTCGGTGCCGGTCGCCCGGTCGCCGAACTGCAAGTCGCCGGGCTGCCCCAGGTCGACGTACTGGCCGCGCTCTGCGTCGATCCGGATCGCCTGCCCGATCCTCCCCGTGGTGTACGTTGGGTCGTTCGCCGCTTTCCCGCTATTGACGTTCGCCGAGCCCGAACGGTCGTCGGCATCGCCTTCGAACGCCAGGTGGCAGACCAGGTCGTCCCGGATGCCGGCCCGGGCGCCACCGTCGACCGCCAGGCACGATGCGGACAAGAAGCCGGCGAGACAAGCCGCCGCATGGAAGCGCCCAGGTTCCGTCATCAGATCTCCTCGAAACACGACGATCAGCGTCCCTTGCCTGCGGCGCCCGTTGCCCAACGCAAGGACGCGGGGCCCATGCTACCGAATCTCAGGGGAGTCCGCTACCCGACGGAACAAGCCGAACGAGCTGGTCCGGAACGGCGGCCTAAGGCGCTCGACGACCTCCAGCCTCCAGAACAAGTACGCAAGATGCCGACGAGGCGGGTCTTGCGACTCGCCCAGAGGGCATGGTGAATCCCGTTACGATCCGGGGCCGCCCTTGCATGGTTCCATTCCATCGGCAATAATCAGGGTAATCCCGTCCCCAGGGGGGGATGTCGACTGCATGGTGAGTCTTGGGAGAGGGACGATGTCGGGCAAGGTTGACCCTTATCACCGTTGGCTCGGAATACCTGCGGAAGAGCAGCCGCCGCATCACTACCGGCTGCTGGGATTGGCTCCCTTCGAAGCGGATCCGGAAGTGATTCGGGATGCGGCGGAACGGCAGATGGCGCACGTTCGCGGTTATGCACTCGGGCGGCATGCAGAGCTCTCGCAGGAGATTCTCAACGAGTTGGCTGCTGCGAAGGCCTGCCTACTCGATCCTGTCAAGAAGGCGGAGTACGACCGCCGTTTGCGACGGGACTCGGCGGCGTCGAAGCCGGTCCCGCCTCCCATGGTTGCCGACACGAGGAAGCGACCGGAGACGACCGGAAGGCCGGTTGTACGCGAGCGCACGTCGACGGGCACCCGGGAAACTGGGGTCGCCAGCGCCGAAGCCAGCGACACGCAGCGCGTCCGTCCCGCACGTCCCGGTGCTTCGGTTATCACGCCGCCCCTGGTGATCGCCGGGGGCGCCGCGGGTTTTCTGTTCGTGGCGGTGGTTAGCCTGATCCTCTTTTTGGGTGGGAACGACAAAGGGTCGCCCGGCGGGGATGAGCCACCGCCCGATCCGAGCCTCCCGGTTCACGTGCCGCTGAGAATAGTGCCCATCGAGAAGCAGGCCGTGGAAGAAGGCAAAGAGCTGAGCTTTTCCGTGCAGGTCGAGGACGCTGGCGTACTCGCCGGCGAGCTTCGTTACGGCCTCGATCCCCGCGCGCCGGATGGAGCGACGATTGATGCCAGGACGGGCAGGTTCGCCTGGACGCCGAAAGAAGAGCACGGACCGGGAGTGTATCGCATTACGGTCCGGGCTGACGTCGTGGGCTCGGACAACCTGAGCGAGGAGACGACCTTCGAGGTGGAAGTGCGGGAGCTGAACCAAATCCCCGTGATCCAGCCGGTCGAGGACCAGATCGTGCCTGCGGGCGAGGCGTCGACATTCTCCGTGACCGCCAACGATTACGACCAGCCGACCAATGAGCTCACCTTTGGACTACCCGCCGCCCCGCAGTGGATCGTGATCGACCCGTTGTCCGGCACGGTCACTTGCACACCGAAACCAGAGCACGCCGGCATGCGTTATGAACTGGCCGTGCGCGTTCGGGACAACGGACAGCCGACGTCACTTGAAGTTCAAGAGATAATCAAGATCAGAGTTGTCAAACCTGGGCCACAGATGGGTGAGTTGCTGTCCGCTGCTCAAAGTGCGATCGTTTCCGGTGACCTTCAGAAGGCATGGGGACACCTGAAACAGGCTCAAGAAGTTGCGGGATCACCCATGGAAGTCCCGCCGTTCGAGACCTTCGGGACAGCCGCCGGTGCGCAGTTTGGGAGTCTGAAGGATCTCGACGAACTGCCGTTGGACGGCGAGCCGATCGCGATCGTGGTCGAGCGGGACGGTCAGAACGTGTTGATCAAATATGAGGGACGTACGCAACCGTATACTGCGGTCAGCCAGTTGCCGTGGCAGCTCGCTGTGGCGCTGGCCCAACGAGGTCTGCCCAGAGGCGATCCCGCTGCCAAGCTCTCGGTCGCGTCCTTCTTGGCGATGGGTGTTGCGGGGGATCCCGAGGAGTTCATTCGTTGCTGCCAAGTGGCCGGTCTGGTGGCGGGGGAACCGTCACCGCCCCCGTTCCCGAAGCCTTCCCCAGAACCCCCGCCTCCCGAGGGTCCTGCGATAACCCTCGACCTGGAAAAGCAACGCTGTGCTTACGATCTGGTAGCCGATAAGCCACTGCCCGAGGACGATCTCTATGTGGAAATCTCCGGACTCGAACGCTGGCCTGTTCAGGCCGCATTTGAAGCGAACAAGAACCAGGTTCCCGTGGGCGGCAAGATCACCATCCAGTTTGCTCAGATTCCGGGAGCAGAGATCGACCTGAAGTTCGTTCGCTTCCCTGACGGTCTCAAACTGCAAATGGACTCGGTCTACACGGTGACGTCTCGCTTGAGGTATGCACTTACGCCGAGCGAAATCGAGGATATGAAAAGGACGCTCCCTAAGAACCTCGAAGAAGCCAGGGCGAAGTTCGTGTACCTCAACAACGTCGGGCCGCAATTAAGCCTAAAGCTGGGAGAGTTGCAGGCAGAGCTGGCTCAAGAGTTGAACAAACCCCTGCGCAATCGTGACACTAGGAAGATATCGATTCTTTCCGGGCAAATCCAAAACCTGCAAAGAGACATCAAAAGGGGCGCCACCGAGTACAAAAGACTGCTCAAAGAGGTTCCCCAGTTGGAGACGCTTACACTGCAAGTACTCCCCACCCTGGCAAACCTCGTGACCTCGCTGCACAACCGCGCCAAGCTCTCCTATCGCATCTTTCCCAAGACGAGTGACGATCCGTAGGATCTCAGCCGGCTACCGTAGCCCAGGCATCTTGCCTCGGTCGCCAATCACACAGCCAAGATGCCCGTGCTACGCCTCTGATGAGCAATCCGGGCTAGCCGTCAAGATGCTGCTGAAGTTGGCGAATCTCTTGGAGCTCGCGATCGGTCCCGGGCGGGCAGAACCCGCTGCCCGCGCACTCGCGGCCGAGAACGAGGTGGGCGAAATCGCGCCGCTTTTCCGCCTGACGCAGTTCCGTTTGCGCCTGGAGAAGCTCGGCGTCCAGCCGGATCGCTTCGGCTCCCGCCGGCACGGAACGGCGTGTATCTTCGGTTTCCTCGAATCGGGCGTGAGCGCGGGTGAACTCCCTGGCCGCCGTCAACGCCGCCTGCTGCCCACGCGCGAGCAACTCGGGAAGCGCCAAGCTCATGGCAGCCCTGCCTACCTTGGTGTACAACGCATCGAGCCGCTTCATCACGCTGCCACGGTCACTCAAATCGACGGCGGTCGGCCCGCACGCCGCCGAGGAAGCTGCGGCCGAGGGCTCCTCCTGGCCGCAGAGCCGGGCACGCCACGTTGTCAGATCATCCAGGCTTCGCGCCCGATCCCGTTTGACGTCGACACGCGTCGAGCAACGTACACTGGGAACGCGCGCCGAGACGGAAATACGGCCATTGGCAGCGTAACCGTATTCGACCTCGATGGGCGTGCCGGCGGGCAGACCCGGCGGCAGGCCGCGAACGATACACTCTCCCAGGGCGATGCAATCCTCCGGCCGGTGGCTTTCGCCCTCGACCACGGCAACCCGGACACTCCGTTGATCCGCTTTGGCGGTCCTGAAAGTCCTGGCGGCCCGGGCCGGCAGCGGCGTGTTCTTGGGAATCAGGATCACGTTCGTCTTCTCGCCGGTCTTTCCATGAACGCCAACCACGCCCAGGCTGTGCGAATTGACGTTGATCAGTTCACATCCCGGCTTCGCTGACGATCCCCGGGCCATGAGCATGCCCGCATATAAGGCGGCGCCGTGGGCGATCGCCTCGTCCGGTGACTGGGAGCAATCGGGCTCCTTGCCCGTAAGCCTGCTCAACATCCGGCTGACCATCGGGATCCGGCTGGAGCCGCCGACCAGCAAGACCCGATCGACCTGTGCCCACTCGAGTCCCGCCTGCCTGACCACCAGGGAAGCCGTCGTCTCCGTACGTTCGACGAGATCGCGAATCATCTCTTCCAACTGGTCTTGCCCGACTTCCACGCGCATGCGAATCCCGGCATGGAAACAGACGACCGTCGTCTTCGAGCGCTCCGACAGGGCGTGTTTCGCTTCCTGCGCGTCCAGCCACAACTGCGCTGCATCTTGCGGATCGCTCCGCGGATCGACGCCGTGGGCGGCAACGAACTCTGCCGCGAGATGGTCGACCAGCCGCTCGTCGAAGTCTTTGCCGCCCAGTCGCACGTCGCCGTCCGTAGCCAGGGTGCGAAACCGCGCGCCGTCGATTTCCAGAATGGTCACGTCGAACGTACCGCCCCCGAGGTCATACACCAGCACGCGCTCGGGCTTGGCCGGAGTCGCCGATGGGGAAACGTCCAGCAACCCGCGGTCACGGCCGTAAGCTACCGCCGCGGCCGTCGGTTCGTTGATGATGTCGAGGACCTCCAGGCCGGCAAGCCTTCCGGCGTCTTGCGTGGCTCGGCGGCGGGTCTCATCGAAGAAGGCGGGCACGGTGATCACCACTTGGCGGATCGGCCCCAGCCGCCGCTGGGCGTCCTGTTTCAAACGGTCCAGCACGAAAGCGCTGAGCACCTCGGGAGGGACGTCCCAGTGGTGCACCTTGCGATGGGCATAGATACTGCCCATGTCTCGCTTGAAACACTCCGCGTACCGGCTGAAACTCAACGTAGCGCTCCGGAGCGCTTCCTTTCCAACGACCACGTCCTCCTCGTCGAAGAACACCGCGCTGGGCGTGAGCAGATCGCCCGAACTGTTGGGCACCGTCACCGGCCGGCCCGTGGGATCCAAATACGCCAGGAGCGAATAGGTCGTACCGAGATCAATTCCGATCGGCGGTTGTTCGTCGCGCGCCGCAGGCGGTTCAGCAGGGTTCATGGCAGGAATGAGCGACTGATGACCAGGAATAGGGTACTTGGCTTCGGACCGTTGTTGCCAATGCGTCAAGTCGGCAGGGGCCGGCGTCCAGGCGTCTCGCCAGTGCGTCCACGGAAGCAGGGGCAAGATGCCCGTGCCACCCACAAGCTAACGGTTGACACACCCCTAGGGGCCCGACGGAGTCTCGGGAATGGGCGGATCGACCCAGATCTCCGTGTCGCGCCGCTCCAACCACGCGTTGATCGCGCCCGGGTCCACGACCGTGGCGTAGTGCAGGTCTCTGACGGGCGTACCTTCCGGCGCAGGGTTGCCGTACACGCCGAGGATCTTGCCCTGCGCGTTGACAATCGCGTTTCCGCAAGCGTTCGGGGGGATCTTCGCTTTCAGTTGGAACAAGCTCGGCTCATAAACCTTCCCGCGTGTGAGCCGGGGCTCGAGCGTATCGAGGATCTTGTCGACTTCTTCAAACGCGAAGCCGAAGCAGGCAACGTCCAGCCCCACGCTTAGCTCGCTTAGTTCCTCCGACGAAGCCAGCGGCAGGATCTTCGGCAGTTTTCCTTCAACCGTCATGAGGCCCAAATTCACGAGAATCCAGTCGCCCGACTCCTCGGTGGCGACCTTGGCAAAATCGCGATGAACGCGGATATCCCGAACCTCTTCCCGGATCTCTTTCGCCGGATTCGTCGCCCAGATCTTGTACCCATCCTGCTTGCGCCACTTCATCAGGTAACATGTTTCCCGAGCGCTGACAAGCAGGGTGTCTTCGCCGATCGCGCAGCACGTGGCAAAGGGGAGAAAGTGCTTGCCCGACCCGCTTCCGACCTCGACCTGGATCAAGTAAACGGCGTCGCGCATCTGTTCGCCCACCTCGCCCCAAACGTCCGTTGGCTCCTTGGCCGGCTCGTCGCGTTTTTCGCGTTCCGGACCGGCCTGCTCCGGTTGCAGATCGGGCTCTGCCGGCTCCGGACTGGGTTGAACTGCGGGAGGAACCGCCGGCTCCGGGAAAGGAGTGGGCTGCCTGTTCGGGCCGATGAGTCCAAATACTGTGAGTAGCGAGATTGGAACAAGAAGCAGAACGCAAACGGCCAGACCGACCACCGCCCAGAATGCGTGCCGCCACGGCTCCGCGGCCGCGACCGACTGGGGGCCGAACGCCGGTTGGGTCGCAGACGCCGGCGGAAGCGTGGGCGCCGGCTGAGGCGAAGGCTCCGCCCGGGGTGCAGGCACAGGCCCGGGCGGCAATTCGGCCTCTAGTTCCGAGACGGTCGCGTCTGCGGCGGACGGCAGGGGAGCCGGCGCCGATCGGCTGGTATCGCGGGAAGATGCGGTGGTCCGGGTGACGATGCCGAACGAGAAGTCCGGCCCTCGCTCCGACATCCGCACCAGGTCACCCGATCGAATTCGGGTCTCTCCGACGACGGGCTCTTGGTTGACATACAACTGGCCGGCGCCGGTCCGCTCGACCGACCAGCCGTCCTCGGCCAGCCGAAATAGGGCACCTCGGTCCCTGGCAGACGGGTCGTTTTGTGGGTCGAAGAATACCTCGCAGGCAGGGTCGTCGCCCGCTCGAAATTCCCCCGCCTCCAACAAGAGCCGCTCACCTTGCCGGGCGCCGGAAAGAATGACTATTTCTACCGCCATATCACTGCCGCCGAAGGGAGCGAGAAAGCAGCTTGTGCCGAAGCTCGCGGTCATTAGTAGGAGGGCTCTTCAGACCCCAGGGCCATGTAGATATTCCGCAGGTTGGTCATCAACACGCCTTTGTAGACTCGATCGCCCCCAGGCTCGGGCGGAGCAAACACCACCCCCGTCTGGTACATGTGCTGAAGCAGATCCAGCACGGTCCCTCCCTGAAAGCAAAGCGTTCCGTCGAAAACCGAGCGATCGTGCGTACGGATCACCCGGTGAGCCTGCAACAACAGCGATCGCAGGTGGCGTTTGGCCTCGTGGTACGTCAGGGAAACGGTCGCGTTGCGGCGATCCTCGGAAGTATAAGCCTCGTCCAAGGCGACGAACAAGCCGTTCACCGCTCCCACGAGCTTCTCCCCGTTCTCATGGCTCACCTGGCCTTGGCCCTTCAGCTCCGCCAACACGTCGTCTCGTGCCTTCTCGAAGTCAGTCCGGGCCGACTCGAAGTCCGGACCGCGCAGTCCCGGCGGCCAGAAACCCGCCAGAACCTTCGGCTCGTTGGCCGGAAACTCCAGCTCGCCGGCCTTGAAACGGACCAGATGCAAATCCTCTTGCCTCAGCTCTTGCTCCGTGGCGCTTTCCAGGGCTCTGCGGAGCGTATCGTCCACGGGCCAGTCGCCCGCGGTCTGATGGCCCGAAAAACACTGATAGGCCATGGGACCGAACAGCTCGGTCAACAGCCAGTTCAAGGGTTTGGTTACATCGCCTCTCGCCATGTCTCCGAATTGCTCCTCGACGCGCCTCTTGAGGATCTCTTGCCGATGGGCTTCCCGGTCGATGTAGTTGGGGTTCTTCTCCCTTTGCGCTGCTTTCCAGATCCTCTTCCGCTCGTAATACGCGTCCACGTGGTCCACCCAGTTCTGGATCTCCAGGGCGGCGGCTTCCGCGTGGATCTTTCGCGCGATGGCCACCGACTCGGCCAGATCGCCCTGCGCGACCAGGTACTGCGACACGGCACTAAGCTGGAACGACGCCGGCGTGCCTGCGAAGGCAGGGGGCAGAAAAACATGCTCGCGGGGACGCTGCGGTTGCCCGTCAGTCGACGACGCCAAGCACAACCCCAGGCAAATTGCCACCCAAAAGACCAGGACCTTTTGCATCGGATCCTCCCAGCCCAAACCCTACCGGAGCCGGCTAACGGGCGATCGAGTCTTCCCCCGAGACTTCTGCGCGCCGGGTGCGCAGCTCGTACACTGGTCCATGCGCTATTTGTTTGCGGCGGAAGGCCACGCCAAGAGACCGACCCGCAATGGGCGGCTCGAAGGACCGCCCGGTACCCAATGCTACACCAAGCCCCCCCCCGACACAATACGGGAGGATTCACTACGCTGCCCTCCCTTCCGCAATGCCTCCCCTTGGGGGGCTGCCGCCCGATCTTGGTGGCGTCGGGTCAGGCTATCGAGCGTTGGGTGCCCGCTAGCGGGGCGGCCCACATGCGTCCATAATTCGGTGTGACGTGCCTTGAACCTGCATTGGCGGTGGAGACGCGAGGGAGAAAGCCTGATGGCCACGTCCTGGCGAACCGTCCGCGTGTTCATCTCCTCCACGTTCCGCGACATGCACGCGGAGCGGGACTACCTGGTCAAGGTGGTCTTTCCGTCGCTGCGGGAGCGGCTGGAGAAGTATCGCATCCATCTGGTCGACATCGATTTGCGGTGGGGCATCACCGAAGAAGAGGCCCAGCGGGACCGGGTGCTCGACCTCTGCCTGGAGCAGATTGACGAGTGCCGGCCGTTCTTCGTGGGCATCCTCGGCGAGCGGTACGGCTGGGTGCCGGGCTCGTTCAGCGAGGAAGCGTTGTCGAAATACGGCTGGGTCCAGCACCGGACGGGCAAGAGCGTCACGGAGTTGGAAATCCTCTACGGCGTGCTCCGCGACCCCGAGATGCACGCCCGGGCCCTGTTCCTATTCCGCGATCCGGCGTTCCTCGCCGACGTGCCGGAGGCCAAACGCGCGGACATGACGGCCGAGGACGACGAGTCGGCCGAGAAGCTCCGCCGGCTGAAAGGGGCGATCCGCGAGGCCGGCCTGCCGATCCCGCCGCTGGAAAGCTACCCCTGCCAATATGCCGGGCTGCGGATCAACTGGCGACTGGCCCGGCGCGAGCTGGACGACGCGGCCCAAGCGGCCCTTGAAGCGGTGGCAGCCGACGGCATCGTCGATCCCGGCGAGTACGGGGGCCTGGACGATCACCTTGGCCCCACCGTCGAGCGGAACGCAGTCGTTCATCTCACCCGGCTGGAGACTTTCGGCCGCTACGTCGGCGAGCAGCTTTGGCAGGCGATCCGGGCCGAGCACGACCTGCCGGACGTGCCCCCGGTCGAAGCGGGCGCGGAGGCCGACCCGCTGGCCATCGAGCTGGACTACCACCAGCGGTTCATGGAGTCGCGCCTGCGCGTGTACGTGGGCCGGGAGAACGTCCAGGAGCGTCTGACCGCGTTCGCTGAGGGAGATGCCACCCATCCTTGCTTGGTCACGGCCGCGCCGGGCTCGGGCAAATCGGCGGCGCTGGCGTAGTTTGCCACGTCGTATGCCCAGGCACATCCCGACGTGCTGGTGATCCCGCACTTCGTCGGCGCAAGCCCCGGCTCGACGGGCCTCAGACAGATGCTGCGACGGTTCTGCCTGGTGCTCAAGGACCGGTTCGGCCTTGCCGAAGAGGTACCGCTGGACGTGAACGCGCTGCTCGCCCGATTTCGCGGGTGGCTGGAAAGCGTGCCGGGCGACGGGCGGGTCGTGCTGGTGATCGACGCCTTGAACCAATTGGACGAAACGGACAACGCCCAGTCGATGTGGTGGCTGCCTTGGGAGCTGCCGTCCGGCGTGAAGATCGTCGCCAGCTCGATCGACGACCTGGACCGTACCGAGCCGGTCCTGCAAGCCCTGGCCCACCGCCCGCTCGAGCGAGCGGCGGGAGGTCATCCGCCGAGCACCCTCGCTCTCGGCCAAGACGCTCGACGAGCGGCAAGTGGACTTGTTGCTTGCCAACCCGGCCACGAAGAACCCGCTGTTTCTGTTGGTGGCCTTGGAGGAGCTTCGCGGCTTCGGCTCGTTCGAGCAACTGGAGACGCGGATCGCGGCCTTCCCACGCCCTGGTGGCACTGGCGTCCCGCCAGTGCTCGAAGACAGCACGGGCAAGATGCCCGTGCCACCCAGCGATACGGTGGCGGCCATCTTCGGCCAGGTGATCGAGCGGCTCCGCGAGGAGTTCGACGGCGACGTGGTCCGCACGGTGCTCGCCCTTCTGGCCTGTGCCCGGAGCGGGATGTCGGAGCGGGAACTGTTGGAGATGGTGGAAGGGGTGGGCGTGGAGGAGTCCACGAGCGACCTCTTCCCCGTGCTACGTCAGCTCCGGCCCTACTTGCAGCACCGGGGCGAGATGGTCGACTTCTTCCACCGCGGCCTGTACAAGGCGGTGCGCGAGCGCTACCTGGACGAATCCTCTGTCCGCTCCTACCACCAGGACCTTGCCGGCTACTTCCACGCCAAGCTGAACCCGCCCGGCGCGGAAGCGTGGAGCGGCGAGTATCCCCGCGCCCTGTCGGAGCTTCCGCACCACCAGACCGAAGGCGAGCTGTGGGAGCCCCTGGAAGCGACGCTTACGGCCCTTCCGTTCCTGGAGAGCAAGGTGACGGCCGGCATGACCTTCGAGTTGGCCGGGGACTTCACCGCGGCCGTCGAGGCTCTTCCCGCGGACCGCCCGCGGCGGCGTACGCTCCAGCTCTTGGAAGAGGCCCTCCGCCGCGACATCCACTTCATCGCCCGGCACGCGGACGACTACCCGCAAGCCCTCTTCCAATGCCTCTGGAACACCTGCTGGTGGTACGACTGCCCGGAGGCGGCCCAGCACTACGAGGAAGGCCGGTCTCCTGGTCTCCCCTCGCGGGCTTGCGGGAGACGGGCCGAGGGTGAGGGCCGTTCAAGTATTGAGGATCGCCTGCTGCTCCACCCCCTCCTCGAATCCTGGCGCAGCTCCCGCGAGCGGCTCCACCCCAACTTCCCCTGGCTCCGCTTGCACCGCCCGCCGCCCGTGCATCTCGGTACGACACAGAAGGCCGTGTTGCGCGGGCACGAGAATCCTGTAACGAGCGTGAGCTATTCCCCGAACGGCGCGCGGATCGCCAGCGGCTCTTGGGACGATACGGTGCGGGTGTGGGACGCCACGAGCGGCGCGGGACTGGCCGGGTTGCGCGGGCACGAGGATGGGGTAGAAAGCGTGAGCTATTCCCCGGACGGCGCGCGGATCGCCAGCGGCGGAGGTTACAGAGACACGACGGTGCGGGTGTGGGACGCGCGGAGCGGTGAGTGCCTGGAGGTGATTCGAGGCTCCGGGGATGTGCTGGCGATCGCCTTAGGTTTGCAGGTATTCCCGCTGCGGATGCTGCCGCGCGGCGTGGAGACCGTCGTTGAGCGAGCCGACAAAGGCAAATCTGTTGCCTGGTTCCCGGAAAGCGTTGAACACATCGTAGCACACCCTTCCGGCTGCACCTGGGCCGGGGTGACCTGGCTGGGCAGCCACCTCTACATCTTCACCCTGGAACGCGACCCGGCAGCAGCACCGCCGGAGCGGGGCGGCATTTGGGCTCATCCGACTAAAGCGTACTTGGTTTCGTGGATGCCGAGGATTTTGAGTTGGAGGAACTCCGGGTCGCGGAATCCGTAGGCTTGGCGTTTCATCGTTTTGATCTTGTTGTTGGTCCCTTCCAACGGCCCGGTCGAGATCGGGTACTCGTAGTAGGCGAGGATTCCCAAGGCGTGGATTCGCAGGGTTCTGGCGAATTTGATCAGCATCCGGATCCCCGTCGATTCCGCGTCCAGGATCCAATCCATCAGCAACGCTTCCGCCTCC
>DATKZH010000419.1:0-2677 GCA_035528065.1 Thermoguttaceae bacterium
ACCAAACGGGCGGCGAGTCGTTTCCGCCCCTTCCTTTGCCTGCCACCCCCTTGCGGCGGAGCGAAAAGAAACGCCCGCCCAGCCCGCCGGCGCTGATCGGCAAAATGGCCATGGGCGCCACCCGCTGGGTCACTCGCGAGGGCAAGCGGGTGATGTATCGCGACTGGATGACCGACCCGGCCGACATCAACACCCTCCTCAAATGGACCAACGAGAAGCTGGGCATCAACTACCGGGCGGTCGAGAGCGATTTCGCCCATTTCTCCTTCGATCCCCGCGAGCTGCCGGCGATCCTGTTTGCCGGGCACAACAATTTCGAGCTCAACGACGAGGTCCGCGGCAAGCTGGCCCGCTACGTGGCCGACGGCGGCACGATCCTGGGCGACGCCTGCTGCGGCTGGAACGATTTTTCGGAGTCGTTCCGCCAGGAGATGGAGAAGATTTTCCCGGGCCGGCCGCTGCGGAAGATGCTGCCCGAGGAGCCGGTCTTCTCGGCCTACTATAAGCTGGGCGCGTTCACCTACAAAAAGGGCGACGGCTCGACCTACGTCGAGGAGCCCTGCCTGGAGTCGATCGACTTCGGCTGCCGCAGCGGCGTGATCTTCTCGCCCTGCGACATGACCTGCGGCTGGGACGGCCACGAGCATCCGCGGGGCACCCGGGTGGTGATCGACCAGTCGCGGCAGATCGGGGCCAACCTGGTGACCTACGTGCTGGGCAGCTATCAGCTCGGCCGGTTCCTCAGCTCGACCAAGGTCTACTACGAGGCCGAGGCGCCTAGCCGCGACGATTTCGTGTTTGCCCAACTGATGCACGAGGGCGATTGGGACCCCGATCCCTCGGCGGTGCACAACCTCTTGAAGCACGCCCGCGACAACTCCACGCTGGAGGTGAAGTTCAAGCGTCAGAACGTGCAGTTGAAGGACCCCAAGACGACGACCTATCCGCTGTTGTACATGACGGGCCACCGGGAGTTCCACTGGAACCCCGACGAGGCGGCCCGGTTGCAGCGTTACCTGAAGGCGGGCGGGCTGCTGTTTGCCGACGCCTGCTGCGGGCGGATGTCGTTCGACATGGCCTTCCGCCGCGAGCTGGCCAAGGTCTTTCCCGACCAGAGCCTCGAGCGGCTGCCGCTGGACCATCCGCTGTATCACTGCCACTACGACGTGGACCGGGTGGAGTACACGCCGCGGGTGCGGGAAGATTTTGGCCCCTTCGACACGCCGGAACTGGAGGCCCTCACGCTCGACGGCCGGGTGGCGGTGGTCTACAGCAAGTTCGACCTGGGCAACGGCTGGGAACAATTCCCCCACGCCTACAGCTACGGTCTGAAAGACGAGGCCGCGCTAAAGATCGGCACCAACATGATCGTCTACGCGATTACGCACTAAGGTTCGGCGCAGAAGCACGTGGGGCGCGATTCGATCGTACCAGGCACGTTGGAAACGTGCCCCACAACCGAGGAACAAGAAAGGGCACCATCGATGTCCCCCGCGGCCCATAACGTGATCCGGCGGCTCGACGCGGCACGCCAGAAATGGTGGCTGTTTACGCTCTTGTCTACCGCCGTGCTGGCGACCTGCATCTCCTTCGGCACCGTGTTGGCATTCATGCTGACCGACGCGTTCATGAAGTTCTCGCAGTTTGTCTTGGCGGGAATGTTTGTGGCGTGGTTGGCGGTAACGATTGCCTTGATCGTGCTGGTGTGCCGGCGTTTGGGGCGGAGCCAGAGGACACTGGAGGCCACGGCCCGGCGCGTCGAGGCGGAGTATCCGGAGCTGGGGAGCGACCTGATCAACGTGGTTCAGCTTTCCAGCGACAGCAAGAACGTCGACCGGGCATTTTGCGAGACGGCGGTTGCCCACGCCGCGGCGCAAATCGGCCATTTCCGCTTCGAGGAGGCCGCGAGCAAGGAATCGGCCTGGCAACGATTCAAGAACTGCATGCAGACCCCGTTCGACCTGATGGTCTCGGCCGGTTTCCTGGGCATCCTGATCCTGATCGCCATTGCCTGCCACCTCCTGATCCCCAACTGGGGCTCGGCGGCCACCCGGCTGATGAAGCCCTGGAAGTTCGTCCCCTCGGTGGGCTCGGTGGAGATCGTCCGCGTGACGCCGGGAAATACCGACGTCCTGGCGGGATCCAGCCTGGAGATCGCCGCCGAGATCAAGAACCCCGAGCATAAGCCCTTCAAGGCCACCTTGTTCGTCACGCCCGACGGCGAGGAGGAGAGCGGGCTGCCGATGGCCGCCGACAAGGAGCACCTGCACTACAAGCTGACCTTGCCGTCGGTGCAGAAGCCGCTGGAGTACCGGCTGGAGATCGGCGATTCGCAGACGGAGAAGTACCACGTCGGCATCCGCCAGAAGCCGACCATCTCCGAAGTCGAGGTGACCTTCCATTACCCGGTCTACCTGGGCCGGCCGAAAGAGACCTTCGTGCAGAAGACCGCCGACCTGGAGGCCCCGCAGTATACGGTGGCCGAGCTGCACATCCGGCCGTCGGCCCCGATCGAGAAGGGGCACGTCCAATCGGGATCGCAGCGGCTCTCCGGACGCGTGGAGCACAACGGGGCCTTGCTGGTGGTGAGGCTGCCCCTGTTGAAAGACACCACCTTCACGATCCACTTGTTCGACGACGGGGACCGCACCGATCCCGATCCGCGAGTGAACCGCGT
>DATKZH010000420.1:0-10335 GCA_035528065.1 Thermoguttaceae bacterium
GGGGGGTATGGAGATGTCTCGTCGGGGGCATCGGCCGGGACGTGCGAAGCCGGCTGGCGGGGGGATCGCGGAGGCGGCTCTTGGGAAAGGAGCTCGTCCAGGAAGAGTTCGCCGAGCGTTTCCCAGTCGACGGACTGGGAGAACTGGCAGCCGATCGACCAGGTGTCGCCGTGGTCCGGACGCGCCCATCGCACGGTGCCGGACCGCGTCAGCCGGGGCCTCGACTGTTCGTCGTGAAGCCGGACGGTGATCGCCTCGGCCTCCGCCAGGGGAACGGTTGACCGAAGCCGGGCACCGGTGCGAGACAAGTCGACCAGTTCGGCCTCGATCGAGCCCGGCACGCTGCCCGGGGCTCGCTCCACGTGGACGGCCAGCGTGGCGAGGCCGGCTCCCTGGTGTCGAGGGCGGCGGGCGACGTACTCCTCTACTCTCTTGTCCATGGTACCGAGGGGATCGCGATCGTGATCATTCTTGTCGCAGTGGACCACCGGAAAACGACGATCTACTGAAGGATAAGCTATGCGGCGCGGGGAGTGCCGTGGCCCTGGTGTGGTTGTCAGCCACAGGGGTCTCGGGTTGTGCCGGTAGCCCCGATCATCGGTTCTGGGACCCCACATTTTTGGGGTTCGGTTGGGATTGTGACGAACCGGCCCCCATCCGGGGCTGGCGAATGGCCGTCTTGCCGGGCGCCAAATGCTTTACATGGTTGGCGCGCCTTGATAACGTAGACGTTAGCGACGGATGCGACTGACGAGGTCCGAATCCTAAATACCGCTCTCATCATTTTCTCCCGGCCGCACGGCGGGTGACGATTCTCCCGCGGCGGTGTCATTCCTTTCGGATCAGGTCCTCGTGCCGCTCTGAAGCAGAAGAGGCTGCCGGTCCGCGCCGGCGATCCGTGAGTGGTGCATCGTGATTCGGTTCGAGGAGTGGCACAGATGCCGCAAGGCACGATCAGCAAGTTGTATCGAGACAAGGGCTACGGGTACGTGGAAGGGGAGCGCGGCTACTGGTTCTTCAACCAGTCGACGCTCAACGGGACGTCCATCGACTCGCTCAAGGTTGGACAGCCCGTTGAATTCCGAGAAGGGTTCGGCCCCGGCGGCCCCCGCGCCGACAACATCAAGGTTCTCTGATCCGGCCATACCCGTGAGCCCCTAGACGGGTCTTGCTTCCTTCGCGAAGGGGAAGCGCCGTCTTCCGCGCGGCCGTCTGCGCTTTCCCAACCGCGTCTCGAACCGCGGCAGGCGCGGAGCGTCCACTCACGGCCCCTCGTATCCCCTGCGCCGGAGCATCGGGGCGATCTCGGTGCCGGTGACGCGGCGAGGGGGCATCTCGATCTGGACGGCGATGAGCGCCTCGGCCGTCTCGCCGTACGGGCCTTCGGCAAGCGTCTCTCCGCTCGGCCCGATCGCCAAGGAGCAACCGATGCACTTCCGGCCCTTCCACGGCCCGGCCGTGATCCGGCCCACGTTGCTCACGCCGACCACGGGCATCTCGTAGAGTCGTGCCAACGTGGCGTACGCCCCCTTCCAAAGCGCCCCGTACGGCACGGCGACCGGGTCGTGATCCGCGTCGACCGCCCAGGCCGACGGCGACAAGAGCACCTGCGCCCCCATTCGGGCTAGGGCGTGCCCCAGACAGAGCGAGTCGGGGAAATTGTCGGCACAGACGTTGACGCCGATCGTGCCCAGGGGCGTGTGGGCCACCGAGAGGCGGTCGCCGGTCGCGTAGAGGTCCTGGGCGATGTCCAGAATGTTGATCTTGCGGTGCACGAGGAGGATCTCGCCCTCGGGAGCGATGAGCACGGCGGCGTTGAAGATGCGATCCTCGAACCGCTCCGTCAGCCCGGCGACCACGTAGATCCCGGCGTCGCGTGCCGCCTGGGCAAGCCGGTCGCTCGCTCCGCCGGGGATCGGCTCGGCCAACTGCCGGGCACTGGGGTGCGTCCATCCCAGGTCGAGGCACTCCGGTAGGACGACGATCCGGCAGCCCTCCGCCGCGGCCCTTCGGATCATCTCCACTGCCCGGCCGACATTCTCGCGGGGCTTTCCGCCCTCGACCAGCATCTGGCCCATGGCGAGGTGGATCGTCGTGTTCGACATGCTGCCTAGCCTCTGTTGACGGCGGACCGCGGCCCCTCACGGCGAATCCGCCCGGCGCCAGCCGGTCGCCTCGATCCGCGCAAGCTCCGCCTTCAGGTCCGTGCCTTCGTAGAACGAGAGCCGGCCGCGGAGCCGGCGGGTTTGGTCGGGCGGGCAGTCGGGAAACTGCGGATCGGAGTGCAGGCAGGGGACCTTGGCGTTGGGCCAAGGGCGCCAGCACGGATCCCAGGCGATGATCACCCAGCGGTTGCCCTCTGGCGACCGGCAGGCCGCGTAGGGGGCGTCGAGCACCTTGTTCTCGTCGGTGAGCTGGGCAAACTCCGCGGCCCCCTTGAGCATCAGGCAGTTCTGGACCCTCAAGCCGGTGAGCGCGCGGTCCGTGCCGTTGGTGAGCCACTGCTCCATACGTACGGCGTCCCGCGCGGGAATGACCTTCGTCCCGAACCGAACGCCGTTCGGCAGGCGCCGCTCGAACGAAAGGGACCCGTCCGGATGACGCTCCCACTCGAGCTTCTCCAGCTCGACCCCCTGCCGGGTCCAGGTCGTGGGGATGTGCGTGTGGGCGAGATACAACAGCTCGCGGCCCGGATCCGTGTCGTGCCAGATGGCCTCGGGCACGTCGTAGACCACGTAGCTCGTCGCGTCCCATGGTGTGAAAATGCTGATCTTCGTTTCCCGTTGCGGGCGAATCGCCCCGTCGAGGAAGCCGATCCGCGGGTGGCGCCCGCCCGGGTAGGGCAGCACCAGAAGCGGGGCGTCGGCCGAGCGAGCCGGCTTGGTCGCGGGCGAGACGTTGAATTTCCGCTGGGCCGCCGCGATCTCGTCGCCCGAAAGACCCGTGGCCGCCGCGATCTCCTCGGTCGAGAACCGGTGGTGCCAGGCCATGTTTTGCAGCCAGTAGCGCAGGTCGGCTTCGTCGGTGGGGCGGCGGGAGTTCTCCGGCGATTGCCCGGTCGCGGGTTCGGCGGCCGTCGCGCCCGGGGTTCCCGGCAAGATGAACGTTGCCAGCAGGCAGGCAAGCGTCGCGATTCGCATGGCACACTCCTTGGGTAGTTGGGTAACCTTGAGAGGCGGAACACGGTGCCTTCGGATTGCACGATATCCCGAACGGCGCGGACGCCCAGTTCGGTGGACAGTGTAGTCAAGCCGATCGACAGGTGACATGCCCCCACCAGAGAAGGGTTGTGGTGCGGCCTTCCGGCCCGCACAGTGCAGTCGGGACACCACAGGTCCGCCCTTCTGCGATTTCGCCTAACAAAGCCGCCGCTGGGGCGTCTAACTGGTTGGAGAGCTCCCGAAAGCGGATCAATGAGTGGAGACGACGCAAGCGACCGAGGCCGCTGGATCCGGTCGGTGGTGGATCGGTACGAGGGCCAGCTCGTCCGCTACGCCGCCCGGATCACCGGCGACGTGGAGCGGGGCCGGGACGTCGTCCAGGACGCCTTCCTGCGGCTCTGCCGGGAGGACCGCGCCCAGGTCGACGGCCACCTGGCCGAGTGGCTGTTCACCGTCTGCCGCAACCGGGCCCTCGACGTAAAGCGAAAGGAGAAGCGGATGCAGTCGCTCCCGGTCGACCAAGCCGTCAAGCAGCCGAGCGGCGAGCCCGACCAGGCGATCGCCGCCGAGGTGCGCGACACGGCCGACCACGTGCGCCGGCTCCTGGAGACCCTGCCGGAGAACCAGCAGGAGGTGCTCCGCCTGAAGTTCCAGGCCGGGCTGAGCTACCGCGAGATCAGCCGGGTGACCGAGCTTTCGGTCTCCAACGTCGGCTACCTGATCCACACGGCGATCCGCAAGCTCCGCGACAAGCTCCAGGCCGACCCGGAGACGGCCGACTCGTAGCGTCCCCAGCCGCTTGCGGCTTCGCCCGCACTGATTCATCCGAGGACAACCCCATGACCCTCGACCTCAACGACCCCAAGCTGACCGCTTACGTGCTGGGCGAGCTGGACGACGCCGACCGGGCGGCCGTCGAAAAGGCCCTGGAAAGCTCGCCGGAGCTGCGCCGGGCGGTCGAAGAGATCCGCCGCACGGCCAACTTCCTCACCGAGCACCTCCAGTCCGAGCCGACCCCCACGCTCACGCCCGATCAGCGCGAAGCGATCCTGCAACAGTCCGAGGAGCCGGCCTTGCCGACGGTCACTCCGACCTACAAGTCCTGGGCTCGCCGCCAACTCGTGTTCTCGCTGGCCGCCGCGGTGTGCGTGCTTCTCGCCGTCGGAGTCGGCCTCTACAGCCTGCCCATGATCCGGGGCGAGCGGTCCCCGGACGACGGCCTCGCCTTGCTCACCGATAGGGAGATGTCTTCGAGCCTCACGGACGTTGAGGAGCGTGAATCGACCGAATCCTACGATGACGTGGACTACGAAAACCGCTTCCTCGCTGTTGACGTCTTGGACCCCAGCGACCTCGATCAGAAGCGTGCACCTGAGGGGTCCGTTCTTGTCGAAGCAGACGCATTTCACGATAGACGAACATCGCCGCAACCGCACGCGGCGGATTCGTCGGGCGAGGGCTTCTTTGAGATTTCCGAGGGGACGATCTCCGACGGTCAGTCCCAGACGGTCGGCGGCGGACGGGTGAACCTCAACACCACCGACCCGGCGACGTTCGGGCGGGTAGTGGACGGCGGTGATGATACTGTGCGCATGAACCTCGCCAAGCGGCAGGCGCTGTTGCCCGCGCGGATCGAGGTCCTTCCCGGCACCGACGTCCTGGTGATTCGCGGTCACGAGCGCGACGTGCAGAAGGTAGTCGAGCAGATCGAAGAGCTCAGCGACGAGCTCCCGGTCTTGTATCCAAACACGGAGGTCTGGCAGCGGCTGACAGAACGCAGGCAGACCACCGGTCAACCATCCAACACAGTCGCCCTGCAAGCCCCCGGGGTCTTCTCCGCCGACCTCGACATTCCCGGCGCTGACATCGGGGAGAAGCCCGGACAAGCTGGGGACCGTTTGGCAGACACTCGTCGCGACCGCTCCGCAGGCGCCGAGCAGGGAGGCGGCCAGCGATCCGAATCCCGCGCCGGCGACGGCAAACCGGGCAAACAGCAGAAGAAGCCGGCCCAAGCCACCACCTGGCGTCGTGCCAAGGCCACCCCCAACGCCTCGCGCCTGATGGTCGGCGACCAGAAGGACCTGCCGCTGGAAGGGATGCAGGCGAACGTGACGATCGACGGCTTCCGCGCCCGGGTGCTTCTGGATTACTACTTCTACAACGACGGCGACCGGCAGTACGAGGGCACGTTCAAGCTTCGGCTGCCGAACGACGCCTCGCTCTACTTCTTCGCCTTTGGCGAGTCGGCCTACCGCTACCGGCCGCAGGAGAAGAAGGACGTGCGCGGGGCGTTTCTGACCGTCTCGCACACCGACCCGGCCGGCGGCCTGCCCGACGAGATCGTCAAGCTCCGCGCCGACAGTTGGAACACCCCCAAGGTCGCCCGGGTGGTGCCCCGCGAGAAGGCGGCGTTCGCCTATCGCCAGACGGTCCGGCGCCGCGTCGACCCGGCGCTGGTCGAGTGGTCGGGGGCGGGCGTCTTCTCCGCCCGGGTGTTCCCGCTCGCCCCGCAGAAGCTCCACCGGATCGTGGTCGGCTACGACGTCGACCTGGCCCCGGTCGAGGGCGTCCTGGAGTACCGGCTCGACCTGCCCGAGGTGGCCGAGTGCGAGGTCGATCTGAGCGTGACCACCTGGTCCGCCGGCAAGGCCCGGGTTACGCCCGACGTGAAGCCGTTCCTGTCGAACCACCGGGCGTGCTACCACTTCGCCGATCCTGAGAATCGCCAGGTCCGCGTCCGGCTGGAAAACCCCGGCACGGTGCTGTTGACCGGGGCCGACGCGAAGACGGGCGACTACTTCGCCACGCGATTCCGGCCGGAGCTATCGGACGACGAGAACGGCACCTCCGCCTCGACGGCCGTCTTTCTGCTCGATACGTCGCTGAGCGCGAACCCCGACAAGTTCAACGTCTGGCTCAAGCTGCTCCGCGCCGTGCTGGAGGAGAACCGCGATTCGCTCGAGCGGTTCGCCGTCTTGACGTTCAACGTCGAGGCCCACTGGTGGCGGGAGGCGTGGGCCGAAAACACGCCGGAGAACGTCGAGAAGCTGATCGACTACGCCAACACCCTCTCGCTTGAAGGGGCCACCAACCTGGAGCAAGCACTCCGCGAAGCCGCCTCGCCGAGTTGGCCCACCGGGCAAGAGGAGATCGGGCCCTGGGACGTGTTCCTGTTAAGCGACGGGGCACCGAACTGGGGCGGGACCAACGTCCACGTGCTGGCCGAAATGCTCGCCGACGACTCCTCGCACGCCGGGGCGTTGTTCGCGTACCAGACCGGTCTGGCCGGCACCGAGACCCGCCTGCTCGATCACCTCGCCCGGCACACCGGCGGGGCGGTCTTCGCGGTGCTTGGCGAAGCCGAGGTGGCCCGCGTCGCCCGGGCGCACCGCAAGCGGCCGTGGCAACTGGTGGACGTCGCGTCGGAAGGGGCGAGCGATCTGCTTTTGGCCGGGCGGCCCAAGACGATCTTCCCCGGGCAAGAGCTGCTTCTGGTCGGGCGCGGCAAGCCGGCCCAAGATGCCCGCATCGTGCTCAAGCTCCGCCGCGGCGGGCAGAAGAAGACGAAGACCGTCCGCATCCAGCCGGACCGGGTGATCCAGTCAGAGCTGGCCCCGCGCGTGTACGGCCAGGTGGCCGTGGGGCAACTGGAGTCGCTCGACGAGGCGGCCGAGGACGTCGCCGCCAGCTACGCCCGGCACTTCCGCGTCACCGGGCAGACCTGCTCGCTGTTGATGCTGGAAAGCGAGGCCGACTACCAGCGGTTCGAGATCGGGCCGGAGGACGACGCCCTGGTCGTCAACAGCAGCTCGGCCGACCAGGTCATCTCGACCGTGCTGGCCGAAGCGATCGGGCGGCTGCTTGATCCCAAGGCGGCGTTCCAGGCGTGGCTGGGCCGGATGGAGAAGGTGCCGGGGGCGCAGTTCCGCGTGTCGCCGGCGCTGAAGCTGGCCGTGGAGTCGCTCCCCCGCGAGGCGTTCGAGGTCCGCACCAAGCCGCTCCGGTGCAAACACCGCACCTGGGACGGAATCCCCAGCGAGTTGAAGGAGAGCCTCTCCGTCGCCCAGGTCGACTACGACGCCATTGCCGCCGAGGCCGACCGCCGGATGCAAGCGCACGGCGAGGCCGACGCCCTCCTCGCGTTCAGCTCGCTGGTGGAGCACAGCCCGGGCGATCTGGCGCTGGTGCGCGACGTGGCCTACACGGCGTTGGCGTGGGGTCTGCCGGATCAGGCGTATCCGCTCTTGCGTCGCGTGGCGATGGCCCGGCCCTACGAGCCGCAGATGTACCTGGCGATGGCCCAGTCGCTGGCCGACTCGGGCCACCCCGACCTGGCCATGTTCTACTACGAGGTGGCCTTGGGCGGCGCGTGGGACAATCGCTTCCGGGACTTCCGCCGGATCGCGAGCGTCGACTATCTGCACCTGTTGCGCAAGATTGCCGAGGGCACGGAGAAGACCCATCTCGAGCAGTTCGCCTCGGCCCGGCTCGACTCCCTGGAAGCCGAGCTGAAGCTCAAGGCGGCCGACCTCGTGGTCACCATGCAGTGGAACACCGACGCCACGGACGTCGATCTCCACGTCGGCGAGCCGAACGGCGAGGTCTGCTACTACGAGAACCGCAGCACCAAGATCGGCGGCCAATTGACGCCCGACTGCACCCAAGGCTTCGGCCCGGAGATGTACGTGCTCCAGAAAGCCCCGGACGGCAAATACCAGGTCCAGGTGAAGTATTATTCGAGCGATCAGAATCGCGCCGGCACGCGGACCAAGGTCTACGCCACGATCTACGAAGGCTGGGGCGGCCGGCAGGAGCGCGTGCTGCGAAAGACCGTGGTCCTCAGCCAAGGCAAAGAGATGCACGACGTGGCGACGATCGGGCTTGAGGACTAGCGCACTTGGCTTCGGGCATTCGCGGCAAATGAGCCAAGTCTGTGGGATTCAGGGTTCGGGGTTCAGGGTTCAGGATTCACGTGCATAGGTGGAACTCCAAGTCCTGAACCCTGAACCCTGACCACCGGACTCTCGCCTCGGTCTGAGGCCCTGCCTCGCTAGGTCTCGCGCTGCTCCCTTCCCTCCGTTTGCAGCCCGGGCCGAGGTTCACTACAATCGATCGCGACGTGGGGGCCTCGATGCCGAACCCGCAGTGCAGCAAGGGCCGCGCCATGCGCCGATTCCGAAGCCCGATGATGGGCGTCGTCTGTCTGGCGGTCGCCACGACCGCGTTGGCAGACCCGCCGACTGGGAAACCACAAGCGGGGCAAGCCGCGCCGCCAACCCGCGGGCTGGTCGGCCACTGGACCTACGAGGCAAGTGACGGCAACACGGTCGACGACGTCTCCGGCGGCGCCCATCACGGCACGATCCACGGCCGGCCCGACTTCGCCCGGGGCGTCGAAGGCAAGTCGCTCCGCTGCGACGGAATCGACGACTACGTCGAGGTGCCGGACACCGAGCGGTTCGACTTCTCCCCGGCGAGCTTCTCCGTGGCGGCGTGGATCAACGTCTATCAACTCGGCATCGGGCAGCAGATGATCGTGGCCAAGAACTGCTACGCCCGCAATCAAAGGGAATGGGGCCTGATGGTCGATCGCGACAACAAGATCGCCTTCTACCTTCATCACGGGGGCTGGAAGACGCTCTGCTCCGCGACCATCCCGAAACCGGGCACGTGGTGCCACGTGGCGGCGACCGTCGACGAGGGCGAGGCGAGGCTCTATGTCAACGGCAAGCTGGAAGCCTCGGGCACGCTTGGGGCCCCCATCGCCGATACCCCGGCGCCGCTTTGCATCGGCGGCCTGAACAACGCCGGCACGCTCATGCAGCTCTTCTTCGGCGCGATCGACGAGGTCTCGGTGTACGACCGGGCGCTTTCGGACGACGAGGTCCGAGGCATGGTTTTCGGGGTGACCGATACGCACGCCGTCCCCAACCCCGTTTTCGAGCGGTATCCGCTTTGGGAAGGCGGCGACGTGCCGACCGCCGCGGAAACCCCGCTGCTGGAGAACGTGCGGTTCACCGTCGTCAAGAATCGCGAGCCGGACCAAGACGGCTACGACTGGCTCCACGGGGCGGCCATCATTCGCCACGGCCGGACCTGGTTCGTCTGCTGGGGCAATAACCGGGGTCGCGAGAACACGGTCACCGAGGTGAACCGGGGCCGGCGGAGCACCGACGACTGTCTCACCTGGTCCGAGGTGGAGATGATCGGCCCGGGCGTCGGACCGCCGGACGCGAGGACCGAGGCCCACAGCCACGGCGTCTTCCTCTCCCGCGAGAGCGTCCTCTGGGCCTTCTTGGCCCGGTTCGGCCAAGGCGAAGGGCGCTTCGCCGGCCTCTCGATGGAGGCGTTCACGCTCGACGAGAAGACCGACCGCTGGGAGTCGCGGGGGATCGTGGCCAAGGGGATCTGGCCTCTGCGTGAGCCGGAGAAGATGGACGACGGCAACTGGTTCGTGCCCGGCTGCGACGAAGACTGGCACGCGGCGGTGGCAATCAGCCACGGCGACGATCTCACGCGCTGGGACACGATCCGGATCCCCATCCGCGGACGCATCTACACCGAAGCCAATGCCTGGATCGACGGGAGCGAAATCCTGCTGGTGATGCGGAACCACTCGCCCCGCGACCCCGGTTTCAATTGCGCGGCCGTGTCGGTAAGCCGCGACTTCGGCCGCACCTGGTCCCCGGCGCGGGAGAGCAACCTGCCGATGACCACCTCGAAGCCCTACTGCGGCGTGCTGAGCACGGGCCAGCGATACCTGATCGCCAACACGGTGCGCGACCACGGGGGCCGCCGCTGGCCGCTGACGATCGCCGTCGGCCGGCCCGGGGCAAAGACGCTCTCGCGCATGTGGCGGATCCGCGATGGGCTCCGGCCCGGCGAAGAGGGAACAAACAACCGAAACCTGGCCTATCCGCACGCGGTCGAGCACGACGGCAAGCTGTACGTCGTCTACTCCGTCGGGTTCGGCGCCAACCTGAACCACTGCGAGCTGGCGGTGATCCCGATCAGCTCCTTGGCCGTGGAGTAACCATGATACGACGAAACTCGGTGCTGGGCCTGCTTGTCGTTCTTCCGATCCTATTCGCGGTGTCGAGCGGATGGGCCGTCGATCTGAAGTCCCTCGATCCGCCCGTCTATCTGCCGAACGGCGAGGAGTTCAAGACGTGGG
>DATKZH010000421.1:0-2329 GCA_035528065.1 Thermoguttaceae bacterium
GACGCCGACATACTTCATGGCTTGGCTCCTTTTGTGGAAATCGCTGGTTTGAGACTCGTACAAACCCCCGGTTTACCACGTGTTCAAGGACCAAGCTAGTTCGGCTCGGCCTCCGCTTCCATAGTATCACCCTACGGCTACAACGGAGCCGTAACGTTCCATGGTTAACGACCGCATTCAGGAAAACCGTTTGGTGCTGGCGCCCTGGATCGGAGTAGCCGGAATGGCTACTGGACAAGCCGGCAGTGACACCCGGCGCGGGCCTTCTTGGACACGGTCACTTTCCCCGCCGCCTCGATTTCGCCACCTAGGAGGGGAACGACCCCCTTCAGATACCGTGAGCGCACGTGCGCGCGGGCCCGAGGGGGAGTGCGCTGGGGTTCCATGGTGAATGCGCTGGGGTTCCAGCGCAGGTGCTACAGGGTCACAGGCCACCTGCGCGCACGCCATGTACTGGGGAAAACGCCCTTTTTGGACGAGGTCACTTGCGCAAGCCCTGGGTACGAAAGCAGTTGGAGGTTTTGGGCGAACCAACAAAAACCGTCCAACAAATGTCTTCGTCGCAACGTGTTTTGAGGCATGGACTTAGGGCTTGTCATGGACGGCATTGTTGGACACTTGGACGGGCTATTTCGGGGGCTTCCAGGCGTGCGGTTTCTCGCCTAACACGTTCGAGCATACCATGTTAGCGCCGAGCCGCAAGGCGATTTCCGGCCGCCCCCGGGTGCTTCCAGCTATTCGCGGCCCGGGGCGGCTGTGCGGCTCGATTCGGCGTGGATCGGCGACTCGATCGGCCCTGCGTCTGGGCGGGGTGGGTGCAACAAAGCGTGGCCATCGAACGCGGCCGCGCCCGGGTCCCCCGGCTTACGAGCTGCGACGCAAGAAACATCGCTTCGATCGGCGCTCCGCCCGGAGGGCATCGAGGCGTGCTTGGGCGGATGGAAGGCGTTCAAGGTGAGACGAACGTCACCACGCCGAAGTTGTCCGGGAGCCAATGGGGGTAGAGGCCATCGCCCCAGTTGATTTGGGCGGCCGGGCCTTGGGCGTCGTTGTCGTTGAGCTGGAGGGAGAGGCCGAGCTTGGTGCCCACGGTGCCGTCGATTCCCAGCTCGACGAGCGGGATTCGCAGCTCGTAGACGCAGGTGCCTTCGCCCGGGGCCACCGCCAGGTCGTAGATCGACGAGTCGCGGAACAGGTGCCCGGCCGGGCGCCCGCCGCTGTGCTCGGCCGGGCGGAAGAGCGTGTGGCGGCCGCTGCCGCCGCCGGGCGCGGCGGAGGAGAGGTAGTAGGCCAGCGACCTGGAGGCGGCGTCGCGCCCGCGCCGGGTCGGATCGACGGCGAGGATCAGGCTGTCGCCTTGGAGGATCTCGCGGCCGGCCGACGTCCCCGAGCCGGTCGCGCGGTGCACGTCGTCGCGGACGTTGACGGCGACGTAGAGGTTGGCCTCGTCCCACGTCAAGTAGCCGACGGCGCTGAGGTTGTCGGGCGACCACGCGTAGCCCTCGGCCCGGGCGGTGATCTGGTTGGGGCCGATCAGCGGGATGGGGCAGCGCTTGGCCCAGTCGTCGAGGCAGCCGTCGATCGTGGGGGGCGTTTCTACCCGGTGGGCCTCGGCCGCGTAGTCGGTGCCCTCGAAGAGGGTGACGCGGACGTTGTCGAACATGGCCCAGCCCGAGCCGTTCCCGACCGGCGTGAAGCTGGCCTGCTCGGCCCCGGCGGGCATCTGCTTGCGGCAGGTGAAGACCTGCCAGTGGGCATTGTTGTCGCCGGCGTTGATCACCTGGGTGGTGTAGAGGCGGACCTCTCGGCCGCCGGCCAGGTGCTGGGTCATGTTCGAGCCGCAGCCCATATTCTGGTTTCGCACCCAGGCGGTGTAGAGGTAGGTCTGCCCGCCGCGTACGGGGATCGTGCGGCTCGAATAGAGCCAGTCGGACGAGCCCTCGAACCGCAAGACGCGCTGGCCCAGCCCGTCGGCCAGGCCCTCGGCGGGCGCCCACTTGGTCGTCGTGCCGTTCACGCGCCAGCCTTCGGGGCCGGTGCCCTTCGCGTCGGGCGTCTCGAAGTCGCCGTTGGGCATGAGGTTGCCGAGCATGTCGGGCGAGAGGACCGAAAGGACGACCGGCTTCCGGATGCGGGGGAGCTTTTCCCAGTCGAAGCGGACCGTGACCGTGGCCGGGTAGTCGCTCGGCTCGGCGTCGGCCGGGATGGCCAGACGCACCGGGAACACTTCGTCGGTCCCCGCGTCGAGCGCAAACGGGATCGGTTCTCCGGCGGGCCAGCGCGCGGGCAGCTCGACGCGGATCTCGCCGGAAAGCTTCCGGCCGTAGGC
>DATKZH010000422.1:0-3893 GCA_035528065.1 Thermoguttaceae bacterium
TAGCAGGCACACGCCGTGTGCCGTCCGCCGGTTACGGCACACGGCGTGTGCCTACTACTCCGCAAATGCGGAAGTTATTCTTCGGCCGATCCGCTGACCACCGACCCCTTGCCACTCGCCCCTCGCCACTAACCGCCATGACCAAACGCAGGATCCAAGAGAGCCGCGCGATTGTCACCGGGGCCTCGAGCGGCATCGGGCGCCAGATCGCCCTGGAACTGGCCCGGCAGGGCGCCGTCCAAGTGCTGACCGCCCGACGGGAAGAGCGACTTCGCGAACTGGCCGACCAGATCGGCATGTTTGGCTCTCGGGCAGAGATCGTGGTGGGCGACATCACCGAGCCGACCGCCCGCCAAGAGGTCATCCAGACCGCCGTCTCGCAGCTCGGCGGGCTGGACGTCCTGGTCAACAACGCGGGCATTGGGGCCGTGGGGCTGTTTGAGGATGCCAGCGCCGAGCGCGTCCGGCGGATCATGGAGGTCAACTTCTTCGCCCTGGTCGAGATGACGCGGGTCGCGCTGCCGGCACTGAAAGAAGGCAAGAACCCCATCGTGGTCAACATCGGCTCGGTCTTGGGACATCGCGGGGTCCCCTACCGGAGCGACTACTGCGCGAGCAAGTTCGCCGTGCAGGGGTTCAGCGAAGCGATCCGCGCCGAGTTCGGGGCCCACGGGATCGACGTGTTGGTGGTCAGCCCGGGCGCGACGCAGTCGGAGTTCGCCGAGCGGGTCATCGAACACACGGGGGAGCCCGATTGGCCGGACATCGGCCGGGTCAGCGCGGCCGGCGTCGCCCGCCAGACGGTCCGTGCGATCCGTTGCGGCCGGCACGAAATCACCCCGAACCGCCGCGGCAAGCTACTCTGTTGGCTCAATCGGATTTCCCCCGGTCTGGTGGATCGTCTGACGGCACGCTACGTCGAGCCCGCGTGATCTTCGTAGCTTGTCCAGACCGCCTCGCCGGAGCTTTGGGCAGCTCGACGCAGCTTCTCCGAGCGTTACAGCCGTCATTTCCGCGATATTCGCGACGATCCGCATAATTTGCTCAACCCGCTCCTCCCTCCACCCCGATACGAGCAGTGGGCCGTTGCGCCACGTTTCTGGGATCGCGCCCCGCCGGCTACCCCCCCAGAATGGTCAGGTCGCTTGCAGTCCAGCATGGGGATCGCCACGCGGTCAAGATCCTCTTCACCGGGCAACGGCATTTCGCCCGGCGGGAAGAATGGGAGATTCAAGATGAAAAGATTGGCAGTCTTGCGTCGGACAATCGAGTCCCACCGCTGGCAGCGGGGAATCGTGCCTCTCGTCGGGGCGCTGAGTCTCGTCATGTGGACGTTGGGGAGCGGTCCGGCGGTCGCCGAAACGCCACTATCGCCCCGGATCGTCCAGAACCCGGCTACGACCGTGCGGACTCTGAGCCCCCGTCAGTCGAGCGAGCCGGCGAGTGAAGAGGTATGGATCAGCTCCGACGATGGCCTTCCTGCCACCGACGAACGAGCGGAGCCGAGGGGAGCGCAGACCGAATCGGCCCCTCAGAGCGAGCCGAGAGCCAAGGCTTCCAGTCCTTCCGATCCGCCAGAAATCTCGGCCCTGGCCACGGCGATTTTGAGATTCCGGACCCCGTCGCCCTCCCCGTCCACGCCGGATGAGTCCGAGAAGCCGCCGAGGGCCCAGAATTCGCAGGGGAAGGGGCTGGCGAACGGGGCGAAGGAGGCGTTGACGGCGACGGCACCCAAGCAGGCGTTGCCGGCGTCCGCCCCCAAGGCCGTGGCTTCTCAGGCACCGGAGTCTTCTCGTAGGGGCGAGCTTTCCCAAGCCGTCTTGGCCCTGAGCGAGTCTCTGAAGACCGTTCACCCCGATCCGCAGCCGAAGCGAGACGGTAAGGTCTCCACCCCGCTAAGTCCGCAAGGGGATGAATCTCTGTTTTATACGACGTCTTCGCCGGTGAAGCCCGCCGCCTTGGTGTTCCGGCCCTCGCCAGAGTTCGACGCAACCGAGGTCGTGCCCGTGTCGTCGCAAGAATCGCGACCGGGATTGCAGGTGCCGTCAAGCCCGACGACCGAGCCCGACATTCAGGCACCCCTGGCGAGCGATCGGCGATTCCGGGTTGCTCAGGTCCAGAACCCGCTCGGCGGGAGCAGGACTCCCTGGAACGTTCCGAGCAGAGAGCCCGTGGCTGGGAATGAGAAACCGGTGGAGCGTGAGATGCCAAGCGTTGGCCGCAAGCAGCCGTCGCTCGAGGCCCGATTCGTGAACCCGGTCCCTCGACCGTCGGCTCCGTACCAGCGCGAATCGATGCGCGCCCAAGCGGGGTCGGCCGACACGCCCCGCACCGCAAGGGCCCCGCAGGTGATCCTGCGCGTGAGAGTGGCCGATCTCAACCGTGCTTCGGCCCGGACGTGGGGGCTTGCGAACTTGGGCTTCTCGCCACGTCCCCCGCTATTGCGATCCCTGACGGAGGCTGAGCCGGGCCAGGGGCCGATCCTCCTGGATTTGCAGGACAATGATGAGCTGGAGAGCCAGCTCCAGTCGCTCAAGCAGCATGGCGTGCTGCGGATCCGGAGTGAGCCCACGTTGGTCACCGTGAGCGGTCGTCCGGCCCAGTTCGTCACCGGCAGCGGCTCCGCCAGCGCCATCCCCGGGCCCGAGGTGCAACCATCGGTAGAGACGGGCACCTTACGGACCGACGTGACCCTCCTGCCCTTGGTCACCGACCAAGGGGACATCCTTTTGGAGGTCACGTGCAGCTCAAGCGCCCCGTACTTTGAGACAGACGTCGGCGAGAACGCCGCCTCGGGCAACCGGCGACGCCAAATGAAGGTCCATATGCGTGCCGGCCAGACTCTGGCGGTCACCGGCCTGGGGCTCGAAACAAGCCAGGACGACCAAGGGCAACACCCGAATACGCTTGCCCGCGTCCTCGGCCTCGGCAAGCCGAAGGGAAAACAGCCGGAGACGGTGATGCTCGTTACGCCCGAGTTGGTCGGCTCCCGGCCGGCCAACCAGGCAGCGACCCTGGCCCGCCACACCGCCCCCGTGTCGTCGGAAAACCGGCCCAGGGCCAAGTCCCCCGAAGACTACGACGTCGCCAAGCCCCAGGGCAACGGCGAGGTCGCCGAGGCGGACGCAGCGAAGGAGTCCTCGCCCTCAAGCCCCTTCACGAAACTGTGGCGCATGGCCAAGCGCAAGATGCCGCAGGGCAAATCGAGCGAAATCCGCTAAGGATCGCAGAAACAATAAGTGGGGCACGATTCCATCGTGCCAGGCACGTTGGAAAGTGCCCCACGGCCATATCGCGACAGTTGTTTCTTGCGCGATCCTAAGCTGCCGGAGCCGGCCGGCGGGCGATTCGGATCTCGAGCCATTCAAACCTTGGATGGATGTGGAGGACCCACGCTCCTGAGGGGCGCGGGAGGGGGCACTTTAGGCTTGTATGCAAGCTTCGGCGGGCCGGCTTGACTCGAGGTGCTATGCCGGTGCTAGAAGCCTCGCGAGACGCCCCCACACGCCCCAGGATCGCCGCTCGCACCGGACGGGTGCAGCGGGTCGGGTGGGGTGAGAACGGCTGGGAGGGGAAGCGGGAGGTGGGTGAGAAGTCACCCCGCCCCGCTCTTCGCCATCGCCCACGCCAAGCACCGCTCAAGATCCGCCGTCGCCATCGCCGTGTCACGATCCACCAGCGCCATCGTGGGCAGAACCACCCCGGAGAGCCACGGCACGGGCGGGGCCCGCTTCGGCCGCGGGCAGCTCGCCGCCACCCGCCCAGACAACGGGCCGGAGAACGTCGAGAACCTCGGGGGCGACTTCAGAGCGGTCGGTCAAGCGCCCGTGCCCCGTGAGGGCGCATACTTGTCCCCATGTGGGTGTTGCACCCGACGGCTACCGCGACTACGG
>DATKZH010000423.1:0-4504 GCA_035528065.1 Thermoguttaceae bacterium
CTCGACCGGGCCGTTGGAAGGGACCAACAACAAGATCAAGACCATGAAACGCCAAGCCTACGGATTCCGCGACCCGGAGTTCCTCAAACTCAAAATCCTCGGCATCCACGAAACCAAGTACGCTTTAGTCGGATGAGCCTCAAGATACTTCATGCCATGGACGGTGTCCGGCTCCAGGTAGCTGCCCTCGGTCCATTCGTTCCAACAGTTGATGTTCAAGATGCGCGGACCGCCGGGCTTCGACAAGAGACGCCGCTTCGCCATTTCCAACGCTTCCTGGAATCGTTCCGGCGTGTTGCCGGAGATGGTGTTCATGAACGGGTAGCCGAAATTGCCGAACTCGTCGTCCTGGTGGGCGCGCGGGCTGGAATCCCAGCCCATCGTCACGTTCGGGAAGTAAGGCACGCCGAATCTCTGCTCGGCCTCGCTCCAATATCGGAAGTAACCGTCGCGCACCTCGTCGTAATCGGTCTGCAGTTTCGGCAACTGCACGTGGTGGATCCAAACGTAGGAGGTGACCGAATCGAAACCCAGGTCCTTCACCAGTTGGGCAGGGTCAGCCGGCTTCCCCTCGCCGGGCAGGATCGGCCGCCCCCAGACCACCGCGTTCAGATGCAGACCCGGAAGACGGGCTGCCAGCGCCTTCGAGCGAAACTTGTCGAGTGCGGCGCGCGTCGCCTTGACGCTGCCGAAGCTCTCCAGCAGTTTCGTCAGGTCGTAGAACGAGAAGTAAGGTCGCCCGTCGATCCGCCAGTACGAGGGATGCCGGAAGTAGGATCGTATGACGTGGTCGCAGATTTTGTCGAAGTTCTCCGGCGTCACGGTTCCGGGATAGAGAACCTCGCGCTCGGCGCCGCGCCGGTACGGCTGGATTTCGAGCCAGTCGTGGTTGGCCCACATGAAGGCGAACTTCAGACGGGAGTTGTTCTTCGCCTTCAGGAAACCGAGGTCAATCGGCCGGTCGAGGAATGGGCCGTCGTCGTAATAGTACCAGTCGAAGATGAACGCGTCGATGCCGTGGTCCGCCGCGGCCACGATCTTCTGCGCCATGACGTCCGGGTCCGACTCGTCGGTGTATCCCCAAAGCGGGACGTTCGGCTGGCGATGGCCGGGGAAACGCGGCCTGGCCGCCTTGACCAGCTCCCATTCCGACCACTGCTTCCCCTTGGTCTTCTCGTTGCGTGGATCGCCGGGGTGGTAGTTGCCGAAGTAGTAACAGGCCACGGTGACGGGCGGACCCACCTGCGAAGCTGGTTGCTCCGCGGCGGGTGCGGACGACGTTGCTTCCCGCACCTCCAGAGAAACATTGTCCAGACCCGGGACGCCTTGGGCGGCCTCGAAGGCGATGATCATGGACGTGCCCGCGGGAACGCCCTTGGCTACGAGTTCCTGCCGGGCTCCCGGTTTGAAATCGCCGCCCGCGAGTTGCACGAAATTGCCGTCGAAGATCGTGGCTTTCAGGACTGGCTCGGGCCGCCACGGTTCGGATACATCGAAGGTCAGCACCGCATCAGAAACTCTCTCCAGGGTCCCGACGTTCTGGCGGAAGAATCCGAGCGTCGAGGGATTACCAGTGGGCGCAGTCTCGCCCCGGTTCGCGTGGACGGCGTAGGTGTTGCCCGAACCGCGCCATCCCTTTGGCAGACCGCCATACCAACCGTCGTTGCCTGCGGCGAGGCCGCCCAGGTCGCTGAAGTCGCCGTTGACCACTCTCAGTTGCCGGTTGACGGCATCGTCCTGTTTCGGATTCGACACAGCGGCCCGGCCGGGTAAGCATACGCTATGGGGTTTACTCCCGGCCGCGTCCGCTGCGGTGGCATGATTCTGCACGGCGGAGGCGGAAAGGCCGAAGAGGATGGCAAGGATGAGCTTTGTGCGGATCATGGTCATGGTGAGGGGTCGTTTCATGTTCAGAAGTCTCTCTCAAAACGGATGGTGTGAGGTATGTCGTCGCTGACGGGGATATTGTACGCGTGGCCCCAGCGTTTGGCCGCTAGATTCGTCGTCTCTCATGGGTTCGTCGTGTTCGTTGCCTGCTCCGCGCGCAGAAGCTGTTGTGTCAGATAAACCATCTCCGCGGCCGCCCAAACGTCGGCCGGGTCGCCATGGCCGCGCGGCGGTTGGTGGTCGATCTCCTCGTACCAGCAAACGGTCGAGCTGGCACGGTCCACCCATGCCGCGCGGCTTGGGCGTGGAGAGCAGCGATTCGAGCAGCCCGCTTCCGGCCACGAACGCTTTGTGCCGCGAGTAAGGCAGAGCGACCGGCGTCTTGCAGGACAGGGGGCACAGACCGTCACCGAGCGCCGCCACGGATTCCGGGCCGGACGGCGGCTCCACAGCGGCACGGCGGGTGTCCAGCGGCTTTGCGCTCAGGTAGAAGCCGTCGAAATTGACGTTGTTGCGGTCGGCCAGAGAGCGGATTTCCAGCGTGTGCCGGCCTTCAGCGAAGCCGCGCAGTACCACGGCGACGTATTTCCACCCTTCCGGTTTGAAGCCCCAATCGCCCGCGGCCGGCAGCGTCACGATCGCGGACTGATGGGTGTCCCCGTCGAGCGTCACGCGCACCACCGACCCGCCCGCCGTTTGACGTGCATAGCGGAGCGTGACGTGAAGCGCGGGGAACTCGGTGGGCAGTTCCGGACGGTAGCGGAGAAAATCGCCTTCCCTGCCGCCCCAATCGTTATCCACACACGCGCCGCCCCAGGCGCTGGTCACGGCGAAATGCGCGGCGCGCGACCCGCGCTGTTCGGAATAGTCCTCTGCCTCGATCCAAAGGACCTCGTTGCTCGCGGCGTAAAGCGCAGCCGGCGGAACCAGCAGCAGGGCACCGAGAAACATGCAAATGGGGTTCATGGTGTTCTCGCTACTCCCCTTACCCTGACGATCGTCAGGGAGTGTGGCGGCAGATTGGTTACTCCCTTGTTGAACGCGAGCTGCTTCTGCTGGGGCACGACCCGGTTGGGGTCGTCGATGTCATTGAATGCATCCGGTGAATCGCCGGCCAAGATGGTTGCCCGGAACCGGCCTTCGAGCAGTCTGTCCTGCTTTTTGACGGTACAGGCCACGTCTTTCGTTGGATGCCGGTTCACCAGCGCGATCGACCAGGCTTGGCCTGCCGCATCCACCGTGGCGACGGCGTCGAGCACGGGAATCGACCGATTGCCTTGGATGAGTTGCCCGGCTTCGATATCGACTTGGCCGACGCGGGCCTCCAGGAGATTGGCATACATCGCCAGCGTGTGGAAGGTGGTACGTTTGACAATTCCTTGCGGGTGCACGAAGAGCGGGCCGCGCGTGTTGACCAGCGGGGCGATGTTGGCCATCCCGACGTCCTCGGCGTGTCGCAGGCAACTGTTCAGAAATGACGCGGAGAACAACGCGTCGGCCATCGAGTACTGCTCGGCTATCGCGTTGATGTCCCGCTTGGCGATCAGCTCGTTAACGGCGGGGTCGCTCGGGGCGCGGATCTGTTTGCGTGGGAAGCCTGGGTGATGCCAGCCGCGGAGATTCCATTCGTCAAAGGCGATCTTGATCCGCCCGCGGCAGCCGGCTTCGTCGAGGATGTCGATCACGCGGGTAAGCGTCTGCTCCGGCCCTTCCGAAAGCATGATGCAGGAGAGATAGTCGGGAATCGCATTCTCTTGCCAATAGCCCAGCCAGTATTGGTGGATGCAGACATAGTCCAGGTATTGTCGGGCCGCTTTCAGCAGCGGCAGGGTCCACTGGCGATTAGGCGTCGCCGCGGCGAGGAGTATGAGGTCGTTATCGGCGGCCAGCATCTGTTCCGCCGACCGTTTGACCAGTGGCCCCCACTCGGCCGGCGTCTTGGCGCCGATTTCGTGACTGCCCCAATTCTCGTTGCCGATGCTCCAGTACCGGACATTCAGCGGCTGGTCACGTCCGCCGGGGGCGCAAAGGTTGGCGGATCGGCCTTTTGTGCCGTTGCAGTATTCGACCCACTCCCGCATCTCCTCGGGCGTTCCGTTGCCGGCGTTCGTGCAGATGTACGGCTCGGCGCCGACTAGCCGGCACCACTGGACGAACTCGTCAGTGCCGAACGCATTGGATTCCTCGACGCCCCACACGGGGTCGGGAGTCGGAAGGCGGTTGGTTCCGACGCCGTCCTTCCAGTGATAGCCGCTGGCAAAGCATCCGCCCGGCCAGCGCACGACCGAAACCTTGAGCTCCTTCACCGCCTCGATGACGTCCTTGCGGAAACCCCGCTCGTCCGATAACGGCGAACCCGGATCGAACAGCCCACCGTAGATCTGGCGGTGAAAGTGTTCGATGAAGCCGCCGAAGATCAGGGGGCTGTACGCTCGGGAAGGGGCGTGCGTGTCGATCGTCACCGTCGCCCGCGTGTCCTCCGGCGGGCTGCCGGTCGGCGCGAGCACGATATCGTCGTACCACGCCTGACCGGTCGATTGGCCCCAGCCACCGAACAAGCAGTTGATTTCCAATTCCGTTGCCGCCCCGGTCTGGAAGACGGTCGATACCCGCGTCC
>DATKZH010000424.1:0-30854 GCA_035528065.1 Thermoguttaceae bacterium
TACAGCTTGGCCATGCCGTCGAAGCCTTTGAACCAGGTGGCGTAAGAGGTTCCCAGGTCGGCGGTGGTGTCGTACAGGTGGGCCGTGTCGGTCTGGCCGTCGTCAGAGCCGTAGGCGAAGAGCCAGCGGAAGTCGTCGGCCTCGACGGTCTGCCCGTTGGCGTAGCTCATCGTAGCGCGATCGGCGTAGGCCTCGAACGAGTCGGCCCCGGCGGAATCATTGAGCTCGGCCACGTCGGTCAGATCCGACGCGCTGGCCCGCACGTCGTCGAACCCCTTGGCCCGGTTGAAAAAGCCCAGGCCCCACATCTTGGCCTCGGTCGCTTGGTCGGTCGCCCAGCTCCGGAAGCGATCCTTGTGCCCGGCCAGGTCCTCGAAGACGGCCGTGTCGGTGTGGCCGTCGTCGGAGGCGAAGGCGTGGACGGTCGGGAAGCCGTTGACCGCGAGCGTGAATCCCGGGCTGGACATCTCGGCCGAATCCGGTCCCGCCGTGAACGTGTCGGCGTCCGGCGAGTCGCGGAGCACGGCCACGTCGTCGCCCCCGCCGCCCTCGGCAGAAACGGTCTCCACGTTCGATACACTGGTGGAGAAGCCGGCTCCGCCGAAATCGGATTGAACAGGCCGAAGCTCGACCGTTTCTTTGGCGTCCGTCCCGGTGAAGGCAGCGGAATCGCCGCCCGGGCCGCCGTCGATCTCGATCGTCGCCGTGCTCGCCGAGCTGACGCGCGCGCCGCCCTGCCCGAGCACGGTGGCCGCCCCGGGCTCCATGGTGATCGTGTCGGCGAGGGCGGATCCAATCAGCGTGGCCGAATCCTCCCCGTCGCCGCCGTCGAAATCGATCTCCTCCGTGTTGAGGACCTGCACTTCGTACTGCGGCGACCGGGTGACGGTCCCGGAGAGCGTGTCCAAGCTTAGCGTGGCCACGTCGTCGAGGCTCGACCCGGCCAGGGTCGCCAGATCGTGCCCGGCGCCTCCGTCAAAACTCACCTCGACGAGGCTCGACGAGCTGAAGTCGTATTCGTACCCGACGTCATTGACGGTCATCATGTACGGGGGACCGGGGACGAAGTCGAACGTGTCGTTGTCCTCGGTGCCGTAGACGATCGCTCCATTGCCGGAGGGTCGAAAGAGGTTGGCGATTCGCAGGTCGACGTCGGACTCGGCACCCTGGATTTGCACGAAGTATTCGCGCTCGTCGGTGGCGGGGTCGAAATCGAGCGTCCCCTCGTAGTCTACGCGGAGCCGGCCCGTCACGAGGGGATCCAGGTCTCCGCCGCCGTCGAACTCATACAGGGTCAGGTCGATCTCGGCGGACGGATCGACGTTGGTCACTTCGACCGTGAGGATCGCCCCGTGGGTCGGCTCGACGCGATACCAGATCTCTCCGAGCATCGTCTCCTGGGCGGACAACTCCCGGAAGTCGACCTCGCCGAGGTCGGTCGGCGCCGGGAAGACCGTGGCCGCGCCATTGACGTAGTCCAGCCACGCGTGATCGAGCTGGGCCACCCAGGTCGAGTCGCCGGTGGCCGGGTCGAGCCGGTAGACGTCCTCACCCCAAGTGAACCCGTACAAGAGTGGGGCGGGCCCGTAAGTCAACCCGTACAAGTAGAACTCGCCGGTGTCCCCCACCACCTCGAACGAGTCCTGCTCCGGCGAGACACGCAACAAGTGGCCCGACACCGTCGTCACGTACAGGTTGCCGTCGCTGTCGAAGGCCAGATCGCCGGACGAGGAGTAGTCGGTCCCCGAGCCCGACAGCTCGAGGATTTCCTCGGCGATCCCCGTGTCCGGATCGATCTGGAAGAGGAAGCCCAAGTTGCTGTGGGGGAAGGGGACCTTCGAGCCAATGGCGAACAGCTCTCCGGCGGGGCTGAACGTGAGGCCGTTGAGGTATAACGGCTCCTCGGCCTCCGTCGCGATGGCGAGCACCGATTCGGTCTCGATCGAGGGGGTCTCGCTCTCGAAATCGGAGACGAACGAATAGAGGTCGCTCGCGTACGGCCAGTCGGGGAGAGTCACTCCGTACAGATCGCCCTCGGGGGAGAAAGCCATGTCGGACATGACCTCGTCCGTGGTGTCGATGTACTCCAGGACCATGTCGCCGTCGAGATCCACGGTGAAAACGTCGCCCTCGTCGTCGTGAATCAGCGTGCCCGGCCAGGGGGCGACGGCGAGCAGCATGCGCTGTTCGAGCGGCTCGAGGCGGAGTCGTCGGGACGCGCTGTTCCGTCGGGCGGTGGTCCTCTTGCGAGGCGCTGGCATCATGGGGCGGCCTTCTTGGGGGGTACTATCTACCCCGTGATGGTCCTTTTGCAGGTCGATTGATTCAATTATCTCAAGCACGGGCAATCCGGTCAAAGAATTGGACCCTCTCAGGCGCACGGTTGGTCGTCGCCGCTGACGACACGCGACGTGCCCTGGCCCAAAAGGGGGGCGATTTGCGCATTCGGCGTCCCGACCGGTCGGCGCCGTGATCGAAACATTGTGGGAACCAGACAACAACAGTCGTCACAGAGATGTTCTGACTGTGGATAAATGGATCGTCCATTCCGCCAGGAACGACATGCACCACAAACCTTTTATTATAAACTGGTTACGGAAATCCGCAGCCTTGTTCCCCGGTCGCATCTCGACCAGAGTCTTTTCGTATTGACAAACTGTGGTGACAGGCCGTACAATATGGTCTCGAACCGTCTGCTGATTGTGACGGATGGGGCATGTCCCGGCCTTTCGCGAAGGCCCGACTCGGCGGGTCGATCGCGACGGGCCCCCTGGAACCAGCGCAGGCCAGGCCGGCAGCGCCGTTCACGACGAACATCGGGGGAGCTTGCGTCGATGATGAACCCCAACGAGTGGCGAGATGCCTGGGAAGACGGTAAGAACGTCTCCATCGTGATTGTCGGGACCGGCGAGCTTGGCGCTCCGTTGGTCGCGGAAATTGCCCAATTGCTGGGCGTACAAGGGATTGCGCTGATCGACCACGCGTGCTACGGGGAAGGGAGCCGGACCCGTGGAGAGGCCACGCGGCGGGACGTGGGCAAGCCGAAGGTCGACGTTCAGGCCCGGCGCGCCCGTCGCATCAACCCGCACTTGGAGATCGAGCCCCTCCACGCTGCCGTGGAAACGGTCCCGCTGGGAAGGCTGCGGGGCCGGGTCATCCTGGCCGCCGTCGATTCCGCGGCTGCAAGAAGCCGCGTGAATCAGGCGGCGTGGCGGCTGGGGATCCCGTGGATCGAGGGGCGCGTGGGCCGACGCGGCTTGCTGGTGCGGGTGAGGTCTTACGTGCCGGGGCCCGACGCGCCGTGCCTGGAGTGTGGCGGGGAGGCGGCCGACGATGACATGCTGGGGCAGTCGACGGACGCTCCGCCCAAGGGCGGGGCAATCGAGGCCGTGGCGGGGGGCCGGGCGGTGACCGCGGGATTGATGACCGCCGAGTGCATGAGGCTGCTGGAAGGCAATGGGGAGCACCCGGTCCGCGGCCGCCAAGTCCTGATCGATCTTCGACGGCACGTCCTTCACGCAACGCCGCTGGAGCGCAACCTCCGCTGCCCGTTCGATCATGCCGTCTGGCACATCGAGCCGGTGGCCGAATCGCCCACGAAGCTCACGGCCGCGCAGGCGATCCGCGCTGCCGCCGGGGAGCGAGGGCTATGCCCGGGCTGGGCCATGCGTCTGGAGGGCCTGACCTTCGCCCACCGGCAATACTGCGCGAACTGCCGTACGGTCACCAGTGACTCGATCTACCTAGGCCAACGGATTCCTTCCCCGAGCAGACGGTGCCCGACCTGCGGCGGCGAGATGGAGGTTCGCCGACGGGACACGTTCGAGGCGGTGGAACTGTCCGCGTTGAAGAAGCCCGAGCGCCGCAGGACCCTGCACAGCATGGGGCTGTGGGAAGGCGACGTCTACACCGTTGAGGGCCCGCTCGGCGCTCGGCACTTCGAGCTCAGCCGGCCGAAGCGGCCCGCCGCAAACGGGCGGCGCGCGGCGCGGCCGGCGGCGCCGGACTGAGCGGGGTCGACGCGGCGGTGGCGCCGTGTGCCGGTTTAGGGTTGCCCGCAGCGGGGCGATCGTTCACTATAGGGAGACGGCGGGGACAATCAGCAAAGGACCGTGATGGTGTGGACCGAATTCTCGATTGAGTTTCTCAGGGACTACTGGGAGCAGGTAGCCACGGTGGCGACGTTGTGCATCCTCCTGCTGACGTCCTGGAAGGCCAGATCGGTATGGAAGGCCCGGGACTTCATGACCCGGGTCAATTTCAGCCTCAACTACGTGGACGCGAACAAGCTGAAGATCCGAACGCTCCGGGAGACGGAGATCGACCGGATCCTCCTGGGCAACCGGCACGGCAGACGGATCGTGCTTCGCGCCGCCCGCAGGACGACCGCGGAACAACCGTTCCTGCGTCTGCCGAGAACGGACTCGTGGCTCGTGCTCAACTCGGTGCTGAACGAGCTTTCCGAGGAGTTCGCGGAGGGATTCCTCGCCGCGTCGATAGGGATACCGACGAAAGCCGCGACGTTCGTCTTCGCGATCACCTGCGAGAAGCATCGCGACGTGCGGATGAACAAGATCCGCGTGATGATCGTCGAGAAGTCGCTCTTGCTTGAGATCGACAAGTTCTCGGACGTCGAGTTCGAGAGAGACTCGCACCACGTCCGCTATCAGACGCTGAAGATGATGCGCGAGCTCCATCTGGCCCCGGAAGATCAGCATGCCGTGATGGAGATGGAGATCCGCGTGCCGGCAAGTGCCGTTTGAGCCGCGTGCAAGCCTCCCATCGACGGTTAGGGTACGCTCAGCCGGAACGTGTCCATGACGATCGACTGATCCACGCTCCCGTAGGCGTCGTCTGAGCCGACGTGGGCGAAGATGTAGACGCGACCGTCGGGCGCCTGCACGCTCCTCGGGTAGTAGCGGGTGGGGGGCACGTCGAGGCGGTGCCAGCTTTGGCCGGCGTCGCCCGTCCAGTGGATGCCGCTGGTGGCGACGTGGAGCACAACTCCCTCGCGCGTGGCCAGCAGTTCCGGATGCCCGCTGTGGGGAAACGGGGCCGGTCCGACTCGCTCCGGCGTCCACGTCGCCCCCTTCTTCCTGAGCAGCCCCTGCCAGCGGACCTCGCGGGAGCGACCTTCCGGGTCGATCCGGCGAAACACGCAGACGAGATCGCCCTCGGGCAACTCGGCCGCGTCGTACTCTTCGCCCCCCCAATTGCCGCGAAGCTGGGGCGGCACGACCGGAATCGGCGGGCTCCAATGCTTCCCTTGATCCTCGGAGACCATCAGGAGCGGCTCGAGGATGCCACTGTATTCGCCTCGCGTTCGGCTGTCGGCCGGCACCCGAGCCATCCCGCCAAGCAGGATCAGGCGCCCGTCGCGCAGCAGCCGGAGTCGCTTGGGCCATGCGGTGTACTGTTGGGGATCGAGGAACACCTCGGGCGGGCCCCAGGTCTTGGTGCCGTCGGACGATCGCTGGAGGTAGCCGGTCTTGGGCAGGTCCGGATCGTAGGGCAGGTAGTGTCCCCACACGCCGCGGAGGACCGTGCCGTCGGGTAGCGCCGTCTCGCACTCCCCGGTGCAGCCGTTCATGCACGATCGGAACGGGTCCGCGCTGACCTGCTGCCAGGTCTCGCCGCCGTCGAAGGACCGCAAGTGAACGTTGCGCAGGTCCAGCCCGGTCATGTCGTAGTTGGGCCGGCCGTGCGGCGGCCAGGCGAGCTTGCGCCCGATCTCCTCCGGCACCCGGGGCCGGCCGTCGACGGGCCCCGTCGCCTGGGTAAAACAAACCATCAGGCTCCCGTCCGGCATCGACCACGTGCCCGTCCAGCAGGTGAAGCCGGGTGTTTGCGGGCTGTGGTAGATCGTCCGCCGGGCGTATTCCACGGCGGTCACGCCCTGATCCTGGGCGCTGGCCGGCTCAATGGCGCCCGGAATGGCAAGCGCGGCCAGCAAACACAACGCTCTGCGCATCGCAGTGGGCCAATCGTACATCTCTGAGTCCTCCGGTCGTGACTAGCGCGTCAACTTCTCGATGGCACCCGCCAGCGATTCACGCACTCGGTACACCGCCTCGGGATCGGGCAGGATCTTGCTCGACTGGAGGCCGCCGGCGTTGGGGATGGTGATCAGCTCGGCGGCTTCGGCCAGCGCTTTCTCGGCGGCGGTCACGTCGCGGCCAGCCGACTTCGCGTCGTGGATCAGCCCGCGGAGGAGGTAGAGGTACTCGTAGTCCTCCACGCCTTCCCGGGCTTGCTCCAGCCGGACGCTGCTCACCAGGCCGTCGTACCCGATCGGCTTGCCCGGGTAGAGGAGAAAGCCGTCGCCGTTGGGGTAACGGACCCAGTAGGAATGGCCCGGCTCGCTGGTCTGGTAGATGAACGAGTGCCAGCCGAAGCGGTAGGGATCGTAGGTGAGCCAGCCCAGGCCCCAGAACTCGTAGGCCTCGACGTCGTACTTGAAGCAGTAGTGGGGCAGGAGCCTTTCGACGGCGCAGTAGGGCGTGTCGGTGCACATCTGGCCGTCGGTGGTGAACCAGAGCCGATCGCCCGCCGCGCGCAGCTCGGCCATCTTCTCGACCGGCACGCGCCCGTAGTGGCCGATGCCCCAGACGTCGAGATACCCGTCCCACTCGGGCACGTGCTTCCAGGTGCTCGAGTAGATGGGGATTTTGGGGTCGACCTCGTGGATCATGTCGCAGAGGGCCTTCATCTGCTGGAGGATGTGCTCGTGGCGGTCGAACGGCTCGTCGGAGATGTAGAGCACGACCTTCTCCGCCCAGCCCTTTTCCTTCAGGTGGTCCCAGAAGGCCTTGAGGCACGCCTGGTAGGCCCGCTTGTACTCGGGCCGCAGCTTGCTCCGGTCGACCCCTTCGTAGGGCGGATCGCCCGGATAGGGGCGCTCGCCGAAGATCGTCTTGGGCGGGTGTCCCCACCCGAACAGGTAGAACTGCCACGGCGTGTAGGCGAAGGGGAGCTTGAGCCGGTCGAAGTAGACCTCGGCCATCCGGTCATACTCGGTGAAGTCGGTCACCACCCGGCCGTCTTCGAGCTTGACGACCGGCGTGGGGCGGATCGTATCGGGGCAGAGCCGCCGGTCGGCCATGAACCGGACGATCTCCGGATAGATCTCTTCGAGCGACTTGCCCCAAAGGTCGCTGCCGTGGCCGAGGCGAACGTCGTAAATCGCCGCCACGTGGCTTTCGTCCGAAAGCGCGAAGTCCCATACGTGGACGACAAACGGCACCTCGGCCACCGCCTTGTCGCCCGAGAGAAGCCGCACCGCGCCCCGGTAGTCGCCGGGCGCCGCGTCCTTCCCGACGCCGACGGTGATCCAGATCGGCTGGGTCGTGTTCGCTTCCAGATCGAACGCAGCCCGGGGGAGGAGCGGATCGGGCCACAGGCCGGGCCAGCCGTCGGATCGGCCCGGCTGCACGGGGATCTTGCGCTGCCACTCGGGGCTGTCCGACTGGTAGTAGTTGGTCGGGTAGTCGATCGGCACGTAGCCGACGACGTTCACTTCCACGTCGCCGAGCTTCGCCCCGCCGGGACCGACCGGCGGAACGACTGCAACACGCACGCCGCTGAGCGCCTGGGCGCTTCGTACCGCCAACTGGAGCGGCTCCTTCTCATTCCGGGCCGAGGAGATCTGCGCCGGCCGCGCTTCTTGCGGCAATGGGTCGTCGTGGAAGACCTTGACCACGGCCGGGACCTGCCAGACGCTCACGCCCTCGGCGGCTTCGAGCGGCCGCCCCTCCAGCCGAACCACCTTGCCCGGGAGGATCTCGGTCAGCAGGACGCCGTCGTGCCAGACCGTGCCCGTCGCGTTCATCGTCAGATGGAGGCGGAAGCTGACGGTATCCTCCGGCATGGTGAACCGGCCGGACATCCGCGTCCAATCGGTGGTGCCGCTGATCGACGGTCCGCAGCTCACCATCGGGTTGTGCTCCGAAAGCTTGCCGTCGGCCGTGTGGCGGTGGGCATGGAGCTGCACGTCGCCGCTGTTGACGTCTTCACACTTGACCCAAGCGGCGAAGAGATAAGTCCGTCCGGGACGCACGGGCACGCCCTGCTGCCAGCCGCGCCACGTGGGTTTGACGTCGTGCGGCACGTGCATCCTGGCCGATCGCTTGCCCAGATCCGCGCGGCCAGGGTCGTCGAAGCCGTAGGTGACGCCGTCGGGGCCCTGCGGCGGGCCGCCGGCCGACCACGCGTCGGGCAGCTTCTCGCCCTGCTCAAACCCGGCGTTCTCCACCAGGTTGCCCGCGCCGGTCAAGAGCGCCGTCACGTCGGCCGAGGGAGCCGACTTGATGCGTGGGTCGGCGGAGAAGTAGACGTAGTAGCAGTTGACCGTCCGGGCCGGCACGCTTCCCTCGAACAAGAGGAGGTCACCGTAGAGGAAGTGCTTGACGGGCCGGCCGGCGTGGGCGACGCGGATCGAGTCGCGGTTGAGCCGGCCGTGCATGCGCGCATCGAGCCGGGCGAAATCCACGGCGACGAGCGGTTCGCCGGTCGGCTCGGAGGAGAAGTTGAACACGCGCACCAGCGCCCGGTGCGGCCAGTCGACGCCGTCGCCGGCTCGGTCGTCGAACCACGGGGCATCCAGGCCGACTTCCTGAAGCGATGCCCGCTCGGGCCCGCCCGCTTCCGCCCGCAGGTTCCCCGGCTCACGGCACTCCAGCGTGACGTTGTCGAACCACGCGGTGCCCGTGCCGCGGAGCACGGTCCCCAGGCTGGCGAGATTGGCTTCGGCCGGGGCGGTGAACTCGGCGGTGACCTGTTTCCAGTCGTACGTCCCCTCCCCGCCGGAGAGCATGGGGCTCGTCAACATCGAGTTCTCGCGGTTGCCAACGTGGACGTACCAGCCGGCGGAGCCTTGGACGTCCTCGGCCTTCACCCACGCCCGCATCACGTACTTGGCCCCGCCGACGACGCGGATGCCCTGCTGCCGGGTGGCGATCCACGTGGGCTCGGCGCCGTCGGCAACGACGGTCTTCAGGCACCGCCGGCCGGACTGCGGGTGGTCGCTCGTCCAGCTTGCCCGATGGGAGTCATCCGGCGTGTCGTGCTGCCATGCGCCGGGGGCGTCTCCATCGCCCAACTCGACGTCGCCGTTGACAAGTCCCATGCGGGCGGAGAGGAAGTCGGGCACCTCGCCCGCGCGCGGGTTGTCGTAGTAGACGTAGTAGATCGCCGTGCTCTGGGCGGGACACTCGACGGGGAGCACGAGCGTGCTGCCGGCGGGGATCGGCCCGCGCGTAATCGAAGTGCCGTCCGGGGCGGTCAAGCCGAAGAGCATTTCCACGCCCCCGGCATCGCAGACGCGGATCGTCTCGGCTTGCTTCCCGTGCAGGGCTGCCTGGCCCGGGGCACCTCCGACGGCAATCGCCACGGGGTCGCCCTCCACGGCGAGTTTTCCCTCGTTATGGACGGTCACGGGGATCCGCGCCCGCCAGAAGTCGCCGCCGTCGAGGTAGAGCGGATGATGCCACTCGGCCGAGCCGGCCGGGCCGGCCAGGGAGATCGCCAGGAGCACGATCGGCGAGACGCTTCGGGCAAACCCGTTCATGATCGTCCCTTTCTGAGCAACGTGGTGAATGAACAACAGGGAGGGCCGTTGACGCCGACGAGGTCGTGGGGGATGCTGATTGGGCGGTCGGCGCCGGTGCGGGGCCGTCACGATCCAGGATATCCGAACCGCGGGCCGAAGCAAGCGATTGGGGAAAGGACGGAGGAAGGGCTCTCGCAAAGACGCAAAGAAGAAGAGAATTCGAAAAGAATGGGGAGGTCCGTGCACGCATCGACTGGTCCATCTCAATTCCTTTCCTTTTCCTTCGCGCCTTTGCGCCTTTGCGAGAGTCTTCCCCACCCCGTCGAGCAGGCCTGATGTCCGAGCCGTTTCGCGATCTGCCCGATTTGCCCGGCGAGCTGGAGGCGTTGTTGCGCCAAGTCCCGCCGGGTCGCGTGACCACGTACGGCGTGCTGGCCGAGTCGCTGGGCAACCGGATCGCCGCGCGTTGGGTTGGGCATTTCATGCTCCATCACGAGCACACGGCCGAGTGCCCTTGTCACCGCGTCGTCCGTGCCGGGGGGCAGATCGGCGAGTACATCGCCGGCGGACCGCCCGCCAAGGCCAAACGCCTGGCCGCCGAGGGCGTGGACGTCCGCCACGGCACAGTCGACCTGGCCCGCTTCGAGTTCGACCGGTTCCGCTCCGACCGCCCCTTGGAGCAGCTCGGGCGCGTTCAGGAGGATCTCGTCTCGAGGGTGGCGCTCCGCAGCCGGCGACGGGTGCCGAGGCTGGTTGCCGGGGTCGACGTCTCCTACCCGAACCCAGACCGGGGAGTGGCCGCCTATGCCCTCGTGGAGGCAGAAAGCGGCGAGCTCGTGTGGTCCACCACGATCCGCCGGCGGGTCGTGTTTCCCTACATCAGCACCTACCTGGCCTTCCGGGAGCTGCCAATCCTCTTGGACCTGGTCGACGAGGTCCGCGGCGCGGGGCGCCTGGCCGAGCTGGTCCTGGTCGACGGCAACGGCATCCTCCACCAGCGACGCGCGGGAATTGCCAGCCACCTGGGCGTGCTGGCCTCGCTCGCGACGATCGGGGTGACCAAGAAGCTCTTGTGCGGAAGCGTCGCCCTGGAAGGGCTCGAACCGGAGGAATCCCGGCCGGTGGTGCTCGACGACCGGGTGATCGGGCTGGCCATTCGCCCGGCGGCCGGGAGCCGGCGCCCGATCTTCATCTCGCCCGGACATTGCACGAACCTGGCGTTCGCCGAGTGCGCCGTCCGCCGATTGCTCCGGGGGCGGCGTTTGCCGGAGCCACTCTACTGGGCCGACCGGCTCAGCCGCCAGGCCGGCCGGACCGGAGCCGGCCGTGCGTGAGCGCCGCCGGGGAATCCGGGGCTCCTGACGGCGGGCCCTCGCCCCCAACGGGGCAGATCGCCGCCGCAGGCCGGCCTGGTGCCGATTTTCTCCGCCGGGCCGATTGACGCTTCACAAAACCGGATTAAGCTGCTATCTTCACGAGTTCCCTTGGCGACTCGTTTCGCCAGGGCATCCAAGCGGCGGACGCGGCGCGAGGCAAGACCCGTCGCGAAGATCGTTGAGTTAGTGCGTAATGGCCGGTAAGACCGCCATATACATTACGTCCTGGGTTTCGTTTAAGGGGAGTTTTGGTCAATGCCTGCTGTGGTAGACGCGAAGAAGTGCACGGGATGTGAATCATGCATCGATGAGTGTCCCTCGGAAGCCATCGCGATGAAAGACGAGATCGCCGTGGTCGACGAGGAGGCCTGCGCCGACTGTGGCGTATGCGTGGACGTATGCCCTGCCGAGGCCATCACCATGGACTAGCCAGGCACAAGCGTCCTGGTTCCGACTCACGCGGTGGGCTGCGTCAGGTGGCCCATCGCTTTTTCGTTCTCGCTCCCCCCGCTTGCTCCCGTCCCGCGGTTGGGCTATCTATAGAATCTTGCATGGCCGATCCCGCGACGGGTGCCGGGGCGGTTTGCCCAGCCCCGGGAATCGGGCGCGATGGGTGAGCGGCCGCCTCGCCCGCTTCGACGAAATGGCAGCGCCGGCCCCGACCACTTCCCGAGGGAGACTGCACCATGAAGGAACGCGAACGCAAGGGCCCGATCGAGATCGCCCTGGTGGGCGACCTGACCGAAAACGAGTCGGAGCTGTGCGAGAAGCTGCTCGACGTGGAGCCGGGCGGCGACTGCGTCCTCTATTTCGACTCCATCGGCGGAAGCCCCTATTGCGCGATGGCCCTGACGTCGCTGATCGTGCTTCGCGGCCTGCGCGCGGTCGGCGTGGTGACCGGGGAGTGCTCCTCGTCGGCACTCTGGCCCTTTGCCGCGTGCGCCCGGCGACTGGTCATCCGGCACAGCGTGCTCTTGTTCCATCCCATGAAATGGCAGAGCGAGGAGCACGTGGCCCTGTCGGAAGCAGCGGAATGGGCTCGGCACTTCGGCAAGCTGGAGACCGACATGGACCAGCTCCTGGCCCAACTGTTCGGCGTCGCGCCGGAGAAGATCCAAGAGTGGAGCGCCCCCGGCCGCTACGTCTCGGGCCCCGAGCTGGCGGAAGCCGGGCTTGCCGAGCTGGTCGAGCTCGAGGCGCTGGCGATCTTGGGGGCGAGGAAGAAGTGACCGGCCGGAGGCTGCTGCCCGGTTGCGGCTCTCGGCGTGTCAAGCTCAGACCACGATGACACGCGCAGCCCTGCTCGTGAACCATGACGGGAGGCACGTCGGATGCGGGTCCGCCTGGAGTACGGTCGAAGCGGTTTGGACGTCGAGCTGCCCGACCGGAACGTGGTCAAGTGCCTGGGCTACCAGACGCAAGAGCCGCTCGCCGATCCGGCGGCCGCCATCCGCGACGCGCTTGCGCACCCGATCGGCACGCCGCCTTTGGCCGAGCTGGCCCGGGGCCGCACGAGCGCGTGCGTCGTCGTGAGCGACGTCACCCGCCCCGTGCCCAACGCGGTGCTCCTTCCCCCGATTCTCGACACGCTCCAATCGAGCGGCATCCCGCGCGAGCGGATCCTGATCCTCGTGGCCACGGGCCTGCACCGGCCCAACCTGGGCGACGAGCTGGCGGAGATGGTCGGCCGCGAGATCGTCGACGGCTATCGGATCGAGAACCACCACGGGCAGAACCGTGACGAGCACGCCCACCTCGGCGAGAGCCCACGCGGCGTGCCCATCTGGATCGACCGCCGCTACGTCGACGCCGAGCTGAAGATCACCACCGGGCTCATCGAGCCGCACTTCATGGCCGGGTTTTCCGGCGGGCGCAAGCTCGTCTGCCCCGGCCTGGCCGCGTTGGAGACGATCCGGGCGTGGCACTCGCCCAAGTTCCTCGAACACCCCAACGCCCGAAACGGCGTGCTCGAAGACAATCCCGTCCATGAGGAAAACACGTGGATCGCCCGGCGCACGGGCTGCGACTTCATCGTGAACACGGTGATCGACGAGCGGCGGCAGATCCTTTCGGTCGTAGCGGGCGACATGGAAGCGGCCTTTCTGGAAGGCGTACGCTTCGTCCGCAAGCTCGTCCGCGACACGGTGCCCGAGCCGGTCGACGTCGTCGTCACCAGCTCGGCCGGCTACCCGCTCGACACGACCTACTACCAGTCGGTCAAAGGGATGGTGGCGGCGTTGGAGATCGTCAAGCCGGGCGGGACGATCATCCTTGCGGCGAGCATGAGCGAGGGGATCGGCAGCGCCGCGTTCCAGCGCCTGTTCGACGAAAACGCCACGCTCGACGGCTTCATGGACCGCATCCTCCACACCGACTACTTCGTCATGGACCAGTGGCAGCTCGAAGAGCTGGCCAAGGTCCGCCGCAAGGCGAAGGTCAAGGTCGTGACCGACGGCCTCCCGCCCGAGACGCTCACGCGCCTCTTCGTCGAGTCTGCCCCCAGCGTAGAAGCCGCCGTGGCCGACTCGCTGGCCGAGTACGGCCGGGACGCGACGATCGCCGTCATTCCCAAAGGGCCGTACGTGCTTGCCGAGGTGGCTTAGGACGGCTGGCCTCCAGAGGCGGTCCCCCTCGGCGGGGCATGCTCGGTGCGGAAAACGGCGGATTCTTGGGATTCCGAACGATCAGGATAACGGGGCGGCGACAAGTGAGCGAACCACTGGCAACCGGCCCCAATCGCCGCTCCCGTTCATCCGTTTGTTAGGGGCGATCTCGTGTTGTCCGACGACGCGCGAGTGTCGCCACGATTTATCAATTCCACGGAGGCGGACGACGGAACGGAATTGGAATTTCCTCTCCTTCGTACGATCGAATGCTTCGGCCGTGGCCGCCGCCCGTGTAGTTCCACTCGATCGTGACGTATTGCAGGAAGTGGTCCGACAATAAGCCCGCGGATGGATCGTAGTAGCAGCTACCATGAACGATTGCCCGTATGTTCGTGCGGCTATCCGCGGGACGGGACCTATCTTGGTCGCACTGTGCGGTGATCTTGTAATCCACGGCAAGGCGATCGTTATTCGCGATTCGGAATGCTGTAATATCGGTGTTGAGGATCTCCCCAATCACAACACTGTTGCGTTCCGCCTCCCTCCGAAGGGGAGCCTCAACACAGGGCAATACCAACGAGCAAAGGCGAGTATGATCGACAGGCGGGGCATCGCGTCTGATATCCTTGAGACACGCCGCCAAATCACAGTAAATACCCACATGCACCGCTCGTTTGCTGCAATCTTCTTGGAGGTTCTTCGCCAATCCCAATGACGGGTCATTACGATTGAGCAAGAACGCTCGATCGTTGGTCACTAGGTGTACGCAGTAGTCAGACGACAGGGCAAGCACAGCCTGCCAGATCGCGGAGTCCTTGAACTGTTGGTTCTTCTCCCCATTGGGGGCGACCTTTGCGTTGACCATCTCTAGAGCTGCCCTGGCGTGTTCAAGTGTGAAAGGCACACGCACAAGAATGGACTCCAAATGGCGAAGTCGTTCGACAACCTTCTCTTCCAGGGCCGCGTCTGTCGGGATCGACGGAGGAAAGGGTGAATCCGTTAGGGTGTTGATTGTCCTGGACGACTTCTCTAACGCCTCAGCAGCCAGATGTCCGGCTTCGACGATTTGCCGCGTCAATTCCTGCTCGACGACCTCTGGTAGTCCGAGGAATGCTCGCTGTCTCCCCAAGGTGTATACGAAAGATGCCCCAACGGGCGTCTTCAACAAGAGCTCTGAGCGCCAGATGTTCGTGTCGATCACGACGCAATCGGGCTTCCCGGTGTTGTCCAGATCGGTGTCCATCGTTGGAAGCTCAGGGATGCTGTGGTGAGGTTTTGGAGGCACGGCCCCTGACTATGTAATTCTGCCGCTGGCCCGGCGCCCTCGTAATCAGTTACTGCGGCGATGCCGGCGGGATAACGCGCATTCCAATAAAGGCCATCCTCGCCCTGAACTACGAAAGAGTCAAGCACTTGCCCCCACCTTGCCCAATATGTGCCGGCGTGTTCTACGGCCGGCAGAACGCGCTGGCTGCCAACGGGACAAGCACCCGCTAGCGGGGCCATGGAGCCTCGCCGCGTGGTCTGCCGCACGGTGCGGCGGGAGAACACGCCGCAAGCCTCCCTGCGGATGCCAACCAAAATCACTGCCAAGCAAGCACTTGCAGCGCCGGGTGCCACTGCTGGCTTGCCCAGCAGTGCGTCTGGCGGGCCAAGCTGGCCGTTGCCGTTGAGCGATCCAAACGGCAGGTGGGGAGGATCAGAAGAGCGTCATCTTCCCGGTCCGTAATCTCTCAGGCAGATGGATCCTCGACGCTCTCCGCCCCATTTGCCTTGTGGCTGAACGCACCGGCCATCGGGCATCGTATCAGGGGCCGCACTGCTGGACAAGCCAGCAGTGCCACCCAACCGCAATCCGAAGGCGTGCGCGGGCTCGCCAACCGCGCCTGCCCGGTCGCGCACGCCTTCGGCTTGCGGCTAAACGACGTGGTCACACGCTCGGTGAGATCAGCGATTGTCTGGCGCCACGCGAATCTGGAGCACAGGCGTCGCGAGCAGGGCTGCGCAAGGGACTCGATGAATCGGGTCACTACGAGCGCCGACCAAGATTCCGGGGAATTTTTCCGCCGCGGCGCGCATCTTAGGTGTTGGAAGCCGTCTTTCACGTCGCACAAGCCGGGCCCGATGAGTGCTATCGAGCGGGCCCGAGTCCCAGGTCGTTTTGTGAGGAGGCAGTGCTATGCGCCGACTCGGAGTTGTGTGGATGGCCGTTCTGGCCGCGGTGGTGTTGTCCGGTTGTGCCCGGGAGTCGGGGAGCTCGGACGGAGCGTCCCCGACGAGCCTCCCCGTCGTGGCCTCGCGGGGCCTTCATCAACGCAAGGCCACCGCCCGGGGCGAGAGTGCCGCGCCGGCGTCGTTGGAGGTCATGGCGGGGGAAGCGGAAGGGGACGTGGCGGGGCGGGCGTATCGGTCGCCGGCCTCGGCCGACGACGCCTCCGTGTCGGCCTCCGGCCCGATGCCCATCGCGGAAGAGCCGACGGACCGGCCGTCCACGGCGACCACTGCTCCTGCGGAAGATCGGCCGGCGAGGGAAGTCGCCCGGCGTGACCGCGGCCGTGATCCCGGCCCGGATCCGCCTCGGGTGCGGCAGAGTCACATCCAATCCGGCACGCTCACCGCCGGCAGCTTCGACGACCACGAGCGGTTCGACGACTACCGGCAGTTTCTCTCCGAGGCCATGCAGGGCGACGACCGCGAGCAGCTCCCTCGGCTGGCGATCGGCACCCGGGTGATGATCCACGTGAGCGACGCGCGGGGCGAGCCGGTGGGCGACGCCCGGGTGGTGGTCCGCGAAGCAGTGGCCGGGCAGCAGGTCTCCGGCGGCGAGGACGACGCTGGCCCGGCGCTGGTGGATCTGGTCACCGGCAGCGACGGACGCACGTTGTTCCTGACCGGCCACGACGGCGCGAGCCACGACGGCGAGTACCTCGTCACGGTCCACCCGCCCGATCGGGCCGAGCCGGTGACCCGGCGGATGCACGACGACCAGGGGCCCTGGCGGATCACCCTGCCCGACACCCGGGCCAAGCTCCCCCGCAAGCTCGACCTGGCCCTGGTGATCGACACCACCGGGAGCATGGGCGACGAGCTGGAGTACCTGAAGGTGGAGATCGACAGCATCGCCAAGACGATCTACCAGATGTTCCCGGGCGTGGACCAGCGATACGCCCTGGTCGTGTACCGCGACGACGGGGATGAGTACGTGACGCGGACGTTCGACTTTACGGGCTCGCTGGAGGAGTTTCGGGTGACGCTCTCCGAGCAATCGGCCAACGGCGGCGGCGACTATCCCGAGGCGGTGCACCTGGCGCTAGAGAGCGCGGGCAAGCTCGATTGGCGCGAGCGCGACGCCGCCCGGGTGCTGTTCCTGGTGGGCGATGCCCCGCCGCACGATCGGTTCGCCGGGCAGACGCTCGCGGCGGTCGAGGCGCTGCGGGGCCGGGGCGTGCGCGTGTTTGCGGTGGGCGCAAGCGGCGTGGCGATGAAGGCCGAGTTCGTGATGCGGGCGGCAGGGTTCTTAACCCTGGGCCAGTATCTCTTCCTCACCGATCACTCCGGCGTGGGCAATCCGCACGCCAAGCCGCACGTGCCCGACTATCAGGTCGAGCGCCTCGACCGGCTGATGATCCGGATGATCGCCTCGGAGCTGTCCGGGCGGCACCTGGCGGCCGACGAAGTGATCGCCCTAGAGACCGGCGACGGCACGCTGCCGCGCCCGGACCAAGGCCCGATCGACCAGCAGCAGCAGCGCGACCCCGCGACGCCGGTGGCCGCGCGAGCGTCGGTCACGCTCTCCGAGCTACCCCGCTGGCTGATCCTGGTGGCGGCGGTGCTGGGCCTGTGCGTGGTCGATACGCTGATGACGCGGGACCGGGGGTGAATCGCACATGCCGCAGCGCGCCGAACCGTGGAGCGGCTACGATGAGCAAGCTCTCCGTCGCGGAGAGTCTCGACCACGCGGTCCGTGGGTTCTATCTGGCGGATCCCGAGGGCGCCGGTTTCTGCCTACTGGGTTCCACCTTTGTCACCGGCCGCCGGCTTGGAGCCGTCGCGCATTCGTGGATCAAGGGGAAACGTCATGCCGCCCACCAGCATACCGTCGATGTAGCCGCGTACCTCGATCGCCGATTCCTTTAGATCGGCCGGGCGGAAGTCCTGTCCGGGGACCAGGCGGAGCCCCATCTTCCGGTGGCCCAGTTCCGGCAATTTGAAACGCCGGGGCATGTCTCCCTGGAGTTCCAGCTTCCAGTCTCTGGCCTTCAGCGCTCTGGGCAGCCGCAATTGCACCTGGGCGAGAGCCTCCTTGCGGTAGGGGTTGTGGAGGAAGAACTGCCGCTTTTCAAAGGCCCTGATCAGGACCTGCGCGTTGGACGCCGGCACGGGCGCGACGTTCCGCTGAACGATGTTGTTATCGAAGGGCACCAGGCGCCAATGGGGCGTCGGACCCGAGTTGCACGGAAGAACCGACGCCGGGTCGATGTTGCTCAAATCGTCATCCGCGGTGACGCTGGCAAGAATGCACTCGTGGTTTGCGATGGCCGGCTGCCATTCAAAGGGTCCCACGACGGCGCTCCCGCCGGACGGAATGGTAATGCTCGGATCGCCGGGCCCGGGCAGGACCGACGTCGTGGTCGGCTTCCAACTTCCCGGCCAGAGAAGCCCCATTCCCGGCCGGTTGTGGTACGTCCGTACGGTGACGTTGTGGGCCTCCTGCGTACCGCGGTTCTGGACCTTCACATAGAGGAAGTTGGGAACGCCGAGGATGGGCGTTTCGTGGGTGGTCCCGCCGTCGGCAGTCTGACGGTTCCAGTAATCGGTCGTGTGCCAGAAGCTCTCCAGGTAGGTGTATTCACCACCGCGGCTGTCATCGATGTAGACGTCGACCGGGGGCGGATCCCCTTCTTCGGTGGAGGGCGTACCGGGAGCCCGGTGAAGGCCCTGTTTCTCGAAGGCCCAGCGGATGAGCTTATGCACGGCGCCGCCGGGATGGCCCTCGATTGACGCTGTGCTGATGTCCGCGGTCATCAGGGAGGCTTCGAAGATGTCGGGGCTTGGACTCGGAGTGACGGGGTCGGTGGCCAGGAGACCGATGCCGCGGACAATCAAGTTGGCGGAATAGTCGGCGGCCAACTGCCGGGTGGCCACCTCTGCGGCGTCGCCGCCGATGGATCGGTATGCGCGGAATAGCGTTGTGGAAAGGACTTGCTCGCTACTGTAGCCGCCCGTGTCCTGCGAACCGCCCCAACCCCAACCCGCGGCGACCGATCGGTCATGCCGGCGGCCGATGCCCACCCACGGAAACGAATCAAAGCGATCCGGGGCCTGAGAACCCGGATCGTTGAGGATGACCGCCAGACTGTCGCCGGCGCTGTGGGCGAATCCGAAATTCGGCCAGTGCACGCTGTCCCACAGGAGGGCGTGTCCGAATTCGTGCAGGACCACGCGCCAGGCGGCGGCGATTCCCACGTTCGTCCCCGTGGCCGCCAGCGCGTATCGGAATCCGTCCGATCCGGTGCCCGTCGTGTTTCCCGGTGCCTGGGCGTTCACGCAATTCCCGTTGGGGCATGACCATCCGATCGTCGCACGGTGGTCAACGGGCACCGGGAGGTCGGTTTCGTCGAAGTATGCGTAAACGTCAATGCCCATGCCCTGCACCATCCGAAACAGCGCATCGCTATGGTGATACGCGTTGACGGCAGCAAAATCGTTGGTATCCGCCGAGTAGGCGAACTGGTAGGGAGCGTCTTCGGTAGGCCCCGCGTCGTTCGGCGCGCTTCTGTCGACGATCTCGACGAATTCGCCCGTTAGGTGCTGCTCCGGCGGCGTCCCGGCGGGCGGATCGAGACCGGACAGCGTGACATCGCTGCGGCACGCATCCAAGTCCGTTATGGGAGCCGTCGGCGGCACGTTGCCGGTCTGGGTCGTCGGATCTCTCACGAATACAAGCCCGTTGGCGTGTGCCACGAAGGCGCGGAGGTACAACACGGCCCCGGTTTGAACGTCGACGAAGGCCCGCCAGTTCACGTCCGCTCCTGCGACGGGAAGCGTGAACAGAACCTCCGCCACGACGCGGTGTTCCCCGGGACGAACGGCGTCCGGAACGTTCGGCAACGGCAACGTCGGCGGCCCCGCTTCCAAACCTCTTGCCCGTTCGTCCCTGCGGCTCTCCGGGTCAACGCGATTCGCTGAGTCGTACTGGTAAACCAGCAACTCAGTTCCGTTGATGCGCGGGGGGGTCTCGCGATACCGATCCTCTAACTGAAGCGCCTTGGCGAGCCGCGCCGCGTCGATCCCCTGCAAGGGGAAAGCAGCGTCGTCGGGCATCTTGACGTCGAAGGCCCCATGGAACGAATTCGTCGAACTGACCACGCGCAACGGCGCGTTCAGCACCGTCACCGCCATCCCCCCCTGCCAAACCCGCAAGCCCGACAAAGTCTGCACATACGACACGGTCGTAGCTCCCCCGAGCCGTTTCTGCTCGAAGAACTTGACCTGGTTGCCTTCGTCCGCCAGGGCCGACTTCTCAAAGGGTCCGATCTCGCCGATCCAAGCCTTGTCCAGCGAAATGGCACCAGCCACGGCGCGAACGTACGCATCGGCAAGCGACTTTGGCGTGGGGGCGACGAGGTTGGCCTCGTCGGCGGTGAACGGGCGGTCAAAATGCCGAAGCTGTCGCACAATCCTCTGCGGGTCGCGAAGAGCGTCCACGTCGCGGGCGCGCTCGAATAGCCGAACTTTCTCCTGGCTGTACTGGGCGCGGTCCTTCGGCGGCTCCGCGATGGCCGTGGCGACCAAAGCAAGGCCGAGCAATCCGACTAGCAACGTCTTGCCAATGGATCTCATCTTTCCTCCTCCTTCGCCTCAGTGGTTGCTGGCGACGCGTTCCCCTCTTGCGGGCCGTCGGTTGTCAGCAAGAAAGCCCCAGGTAAAGAGCGCCTACCATCTATACCCCCCAGAGGGGGGTCGTTCGGAAAAGACTACGAGGTCAATAGGAATGAAGCGGAGAAACTGAGATTATCGCACTTCCGTCCTGGAGCTGAGTCAATTCGCGCGCTGATCGGTTTCGCATCGGCTACGTGCACCCCGCGTGCCGCGGGGTTTTCGCCAGGAGACGAGGGCTGTGCAGACAAGTCGAGAGATCTCGCGAGAATCACAACGGATTCTATCGATGCGGATAAGGGGCGGAATAGGGGCGCCCTGGGGGCGCTTCCGGAAGACTCGGGGGAAGCTTCGATCGATGGCATCGAGGCACGTTCCGTCGTGGCGCGGGTTGCGATGCCCGAATCCCGGCCTGCGTTCATTCCCCGGCCCGCTTCTGCGGAGCAGCGGCACACACCATGAACCGGCATTCAAGGCGCTTCCCGGCCCGCTTCGCAGAGTGCTTTCACCTCCTCCGCCGAGAGCCCCCGCGCGTAGAAGCGAAGATCGGCGAACCGGGCGGGGAGGAACTCCGGGGCACCCGCGTAGTTCGGGTTGCCGCCGAGGGCGACGTCGGTTGCGCCGGACCAGAACAGCAAGGGCGCTTGGGCCGACGCGCGGGCTTCGCCGTCGACGTAGAGCACGAGCTGTTCGCCCTGCTTGACGCCCGCCACGTGATACCACCGGCCCGGCTCCAGTTCGACGCCTTCCGTGCCGTAGCGTCGGCCGGCCTCGATCCGGGCGAACAGCCTCCCCTTGTCGACGGCCAGACGCAACGGATCGTCCACAGGAGCGCACCAGGCGCTGAACACCTGGCCCAGCCGGTCCTGGGCCAACTCGGTCGCGGCCACCCAGATCGCAACGGTGTACGCCTCCTCCGGGAAGGCCACGAGCTTGTACTTGACCATGCCCTGGCCGTCGAGCTCGATGGCCGTGTCGGGCTCGCCCGTCGGACCTGCGGCCGGCTTCCACCCGCCGGCTCCCAGGAGCGTGCCGTACTCCGGCTCCACCCGACCGTTGAGCAAGGCGGCCGTGATCATCCCGTCCGGCTCTCGCTCGCCGTAGGGCGACGCGGACATCGGCGGGGCCGCCGGGTCGATCGTGAAATGCTTGTACGGGCCGATGCTCTCCGACTCGCCGAGCGGATTGCGGGCGACCACCTTCCAGTAGTAGGGCGTTTGCGGCTCGAGCTTCGCGGCCTGCTCGGGCGGGAGCACGAGCCACCGGCCCGTCTGGTCGCCGCAAGTGAGCACGATGCGCTCGAACGTGGGCGAGTCGGACACGACGACCGAGTGCCGGCGGCCTTGCGTTGCCTCGGCGGCCGGGGTCCGCCACGAGAAACGCACCGGGCCCGGGCCGATCCTCGCGCGATCGGCCGGTTGCCAGGCTACGGGCTTCGGCGGACGCAGACCGGCGGCCGGAAGCCACGAAATGTACTCCCCGCCGGTTGCCCCCGCGCTGGCGAAATCGACCAGCCGCAGGGTCGCTCCCTCTCCGGCCGGCACGTCGACGACCAGCCACGGCAGCCAGTCGCCCGCTCGCTCCGCGACCCCGGCGTCGATCGGCACCAGGCTTGCCTGCGGCGGCTTGGAGAGATCCATTTGCGGGACGGTGGCGAGCTTGGACGCGGGCTTTGCGGGGGCTTCGTCCGGCGGTTGTGCATCGGTGGGTGTCTTTTCCTGCGGCTCGGACCCATCTGCCGCGGCAGTCCCCGGCTGCACGAAGCGGTCGTCCAGCGCCAAGAGGATCGGCCCGCGATAGAGCGAGGCGTGCCCCGCTTGCTCCAGATCGCCCGGCTCGTAGCGGAGGCCCATGTCGAATCGGAGCGTAACCGGGAGATCCGCCTGCCACGTGCGGGTCAGCTCCAGGTATCGACCGGACTCGACGGGCGTGGCGTCTGAAATGCGTTTCCCACCGACGGAGACCTCCGCCTGAGCCGACCAACTCGGAATCCGCAGGCACAGCGTGAAGGGCTTCGGCTGGGGCGTATCGAGCGTGAGGGTGACCGTGTCGCCGAGGGGGTAATCGGTCTGTTGGCGGATCGCCACGGGCGTGCCGTCGGCCAGCGACACGTCGGCCTCCATCGGCCCGTAGTAGTTCACGGCCAGGCCGTCGCCCGCCCGCATCACGCCCCACTCGCTCAGCATGCCGTATCCGCGAGGGCCGTTTACGGAGCAGCAGTTCAGGTGCGGCGTGTCGTCCCGGGCCTGGAACGTGATCGCCACGTGCGACGGCACGCGGCGGCCGTTCATCGGCGTGTTGTAGGTGCACCACGCCCCGGACGGGTGCTGCGAGCCGATCGCGGCGTTCAAGGTGGCCAGCTCCAGGTCGTCGGCGATTCGGGGGTCGGCGGTGAGTCGCAGGGCGTCGATCATCACCGCCTGCCAGGCGATCACGCAGCAGGTCTCGATGGCGTCGTTGCGGTAGGGGTTGCCGGTGGCCCGCTCGCCCGACGAGAAGCCGCCCGTGTTGCGCAGATCGAACCGGCGGATGCTGGCCCAGTGGTGCAGAAACGCCCGGCGATACCGCTCGTCGCCGGTGATCCGGTACAGCTCGACCATGCCCTGGAGGCTGTGCAGGCTTTCCCAGCGGGGCCGGGGCGTGCGGAAGAACTCCCTGCCCGCCAGGCCCGTGCGGAAGTAGTCGCCGGCCGCCTCGAAATCCTCGAGCACCGCATGGGCCATGAGCAGGTAGCGGGGGTGGCCGGTTTTCTGATACAGCCGGGCCATGCCGTGGAGGATGCCCATGTTCATCTCGTGGGAGCCGGCCTGGTGGACGCGGCGGTCGGTGTCGAGATAGGTGCCGCAGACCAGGTCCCCGATGCGGCGGCAGGCGTCCATCGCCTTCCGGTCGCCCGTCTCGTCGTGCCACGTCATGAGGCCCAGCATCACATGGTAATGCCCCCACAGGTCCCAATGCCCCAGGAGCCGCTCCTCCTTCGGCCAGGGGCCCAGATAGCCGTCCTCCGCCTGCAACTCGACCAGGCGATCCACCACGCCTTGGAGTGTCTCCCTCAGACGCGGGTCGTCCGACGTCCGCATCGCCTGCACGCCCGAAATCAAGTACTTCCCCACGAACTCCCCGGCCCAGGGCACCAAAACCGGCTCCTCGCCCGAGTCGCGCCGGGCGAACATGTCGAGAAGGCCCGGGTTGTTCTTCGGGGCGACGAGGAGCCAGTTCTCGACGTTCGCCTGAACGCGCTCGCCGACCATGCCGTGGAAGCGGAACGCGGCGCCGGGGATCGCGTCCATAGGGAGCGTGCCAAGGTCTGCCGCCTGACCGGCGGGAGTACTATTCCCTCCCAGGGGAACAAGAAACAAAACGGTGGCGGCAAGAGGTCCTATGCCTAACGGCCCCGTTGGCCGCAGACTGCTAAGAGACACCATCGTTCCTGCGCCTCCTTCGGCGAGCGGTGCGAATCGTAGTGCGTGGATGGCTCGGACCGGCCAAGTCACTGGCTTCACGAATTGAAGAGGCCGCCAATCTCCCTATCTGGCTTGCGCTCCTGGACCACGTGCGGCGCTTTTGGAGACGTTTCATCGGCGGTGAATTGGCGCGCGTTCACAGGGCGGGTGTCCGCTGGCGGATGTGGCTACATCTTCCCGTCCTGTCCCGTCTTGGCTCGAACCGACTTCCAGAAGATGCCGAACTCGGGAATCCTTTTTCGCCCCAACACGACGAGCTTCAACGGGACGAGCACGTACTCGGTGAGCCACTGGCTGATCATGAAATCCGTATATCCCGCCATGGCATTGTCCACCGCCAGAGTCCCGAGTCGCTGCCCCATGATCACGTCAGAGCAACTGGGCCGAATGGAGCGGAGCAGGTGTCGCGGCTCATTGGTGAATACGCGGAGCTTGGTCCACTCAGGAGCAACGTCACCGCGCGCTCTGACACGGATTCCGGGAAGCAACTTGGCCAGCCCGCGGCTTACGATCTTCGACCCCGCGGTTCGCAGCTCGTCGCTGGTCTGACCTTCGATTCGCCGTCCGGATTTTCTGCGGTCCTCAAACTCCCTGATTTCCCTCTTCTCGGCGTCGCTGAGCCCAATCTCGTGCAGATCGTCTTCGGGGTCCACGTACTCCATTGCATCCGTCGGAATCGCCGTCTCGGCCATGACGACCAGTCCGTATGGAACGCGTCTCTCCGCCTCGTGCATCTTCTTCTTCAGGTACTTGGCGAGACCGCGCATGCTGAAAGGGACCTCCGGGATGAGCGCGACGTCACAGTGGCCCGTCGCACTGGCAACGACCGCATGGCTGACCACGAATCCCGAGTCGGAGCCGAAAAGCTGGAGGATGCACAGACGGGGGTTGGAGATGACTTCCGTATGGAGTTGTTCGATACATTCGCGAGCCTTCTCAACCGCGGAAAGGAAGCCGAACGCCTGCCAGACCCAAAGGATGTCGTTGTCCATGGTCTTGGGGATGGCAACGACCGATAATGGTCTTTTCCCCTGGCCGTTGGCAACACTCCAGAGGGCGTGGGCGGCTTTCATGCTTCCGTCGCCGCCGATAATATAGAGAACATCGACGTTGTGCGCTCTTAACTGTTCAACGATATGCTCCAGTGCACTCAACCGACTATTTGGGTCGAGCAGTTCCTGCACACGAGAAGTCCCCAAAATCGACCCGCCTTCGTTTGCATGGGTCGTCGTGACAAGTTGCTTGTCCAGTCCCCTGTCGTAGGGCACAAGCAGATGATGGGACTCCATGAAATCGTCAAAGGCCTGAAAGCCGTTTTGCAGCCCATAGACTCTCAGACCGCGCTGGTTGCGATGGGCTTTTGCGTACATCCAATGCCTCTGGACGATGCCGTCGATCACGGCGTTGATGCCGGGGGCAATACCACCCGATACAAGAACGGCGGCCCTCAACCCCCGCGCTCCGGAGAAGCACAGCTTTTCCCTGGGACCGGCCTCGGGGAGCCACAATCCCCGGGTGAGCATGCAGTTGTCGCACTCCTCGCCCGGCCAATCATCGCACTTGTGGTGGGAGCTCAATGCGGCTGCGACAACGCGCGCATGATCGTCGCGCCACGTCCCCACTGCATCGGGATCGAGTTTGTTCGTGGTCCTGCGCGGCAAGTCGAGCACTTCAACCTTGGGCCATTCGACCGGACAACCGTTGAGAATCTTCTTCTGCATGGCCTCCCGTTTCCGTTCCTCCTCCCTGTTTTCACTCTCGGAACCCGTCTGCGGAGGTTGGTACAACTCGTCGCCCAGGCGCAGCTTCTCCGTGTAGAACCGAATGATGTGCTTCTCGTAGTCGAACAGATGTGGCTCGAGAGGCAAATCGTCCGCCGAAACCCACGGAAGCTTCAAGTGTGTCGTGACAATCTGGCTGGCAACTTCAAACGCGCCGGCCTGGTCTGTTGTCGGCGAGTTTATCGTGGGGAAGTTTCGAAGCAGATTCAGGGCGGTCGGCAAGGGGTATGGATTCCCTTGACTGTCCGCTAGAACAACGATGCAGAACTGTTTGGTCTGGCCTGTCATGTGAAGCCCGTGGGCGCCTTGCACCTCCTCCCGCTGCCACTTGCTAAACTCGGCGCCCAGGAAGATCACCATAACCTGACAGTTCTCAAGTTGCTCGTTGATGGTTTGCTCAAACGAACGATCGGTCCGCTGGTGCTCTTGGTAATAGAACACGTCGCTGAGATTGCGTTTCAGGAGCTGGCCTACGCGGATGACGAATTCGGAATCTCGGGTTGCATGGCAGAGAAAGGCCGAGTACATCGCACGATCCCTTTCGCCAGTAGACGGTTTGCGACAGCCCCCGACGGAATATCCTGCTTCACGCTCAGTCTATCTACGGGACGAGGGAATCACAAGCACGATCAGCGGAGAATTCCATGGGATTGGCGGCTGCACGCGATAGGCTTGGCTCTATCGATTGCACGAGACAGGAGAGGGAGGCAAACCGCGGAGAAACGGGACCGCAGCGCTGGATCGGAGCGTATCCGCCGCGATGCGGATGACGCGATTCGCCCATGCACAGTGGACTCGCCGATTGGTTGTGCTGAACCCGAGAGAATACATTTCCCCCGTACGGGCGGCAGGCCTCGCGATTCTGGGCGTCTCGTCTGACCAGGGATGCGAGTCGCGCTCTCGTGGACACGCCTTTGCGCTGGGGAGATGCCCGGACAATGGTACGGCGGACCTCTCCGGGCGCACGGGAGCGATGAGCGTCGGTTCCCAGAGGCGTCTCACCACGGACCTATTCCACCACCTCCTCCACGAGGAGGATACTATCGTCCTTCACCGCCAGGTAGTGAAACCCCCTGCGGGAGTCGAAGGGGAGCTTGGCCCCGTGGGCGAGCCAGATGGCGTCGTACTGGTGGAGGGCGGGCTTGTCTTCGACGACGGTGAAGGCCTTGCCGGCGCCCGTCGCGGCGTAGACGGGGGATTGGCTGTCGGGCGAGAAGTTGAGGTAGGCGACCGCGTCGAACCGCGGCTTGCGGTTGTTGTCTACCACGGCGAATCGCACCGTGCGGCTCCCGGCGATGTAGCCCAGGTGGTCGCTGTTGGGGCTGAACACGAGGGAGCCGGCGGCCACGGCGTCGAAGATCCGCTCTTCACGGCCGTCGAGCACGACCATCTCGAACTCGCCCGTTTGTACCCCGTAGGCCAGGCGCCGGCCGTCGGGGCTCCAGCAGAGCTGGCCCACGCCGTCGTAGTGCTTCTGCTCCCGGCCGTCGACGACGACGCACCACTTCCCCGCCGATCGGGCGGCATAGGCCACCTTGGCCCCGTCGGGGCTGAAGGCCAGGCTGTCGTCGCCGATGGTGTCGTACGGCGCTTGGGCCTCGCCGTCGACAATGACCCGCCACTTGCCGGCGTCCAGGGCGGCGTAGGCCACGCGCTTGCCGTCCGGGCTGAAGACGAGGCCGGCCACGTCGTCGTGCGGCGGCCCCTTGCTGCCGTCGACCATCACGCGCGACTTCTCGCCCTCCCGGATCACGAACGCGAGCCGGGCGCCGTCGGTCGAGAACCGGTAGCCGGTTTGCGTGCCGAGGTCTTGGTAAGGCCCCGTTGGTTGGCCGTCGACGACCAGGTAGCACTGGCCGTCCTTGACCGCGCCGTAGGCCATGCGCCGGCCGTCGGGGCTGAACTCGATCAGACCCGCGGAGATCACGTCGTACGGCGGGCCCGGCTTGCCGTCGACCACCACCGATCGCTTGCCGGAGACCATCGCCACGTGGGCCACGCGCCGGCTCTCCGGGCTGAAGATGGGCGGCCCGACCCGCTCGTAGGGCGTTTGCTCTTGGCCGTCGACGACGACGTGCCAGGCCCGGCCCTTGCGCGCGGCGTAGGCCAGGCGGTTGCCGTCGGGGCTGAAATCCAGGGCCACGACGCGGTCGTACGTGCCTTGCTTCCGGCCGTCGAGGACCGCGGTCTGCCCGGCGCCCGACTCCTCGATGTAGGCGATGTGCCGGCAATCCGGGCTCACTAGCGCCGAGTCGCGGACCTCGGGCGGGAACGGGGCCAGGAGCGTTTCAGTGTGTTTCCGCTCCACCGGCAGTTGGGCCACGGCCGACGAGGCGACCAGAAGCACGATCGCGGAGTAGGTCGGCAGAACGGTCGGCCTTGTGTTCATTTCGGATGGATTCCTCGTCTGCGAATCCCGCGGGACGCAGCCCGCGGGCTTAGCCATCTTTTCCCATCCGCGTGTCGCGGCCCCGCAACCGCTGACCTTGATACACTCCCTACTCCCTACTCCGTACTCCCTACTCACCCGTAGCGATTAAACCACGCCCGCTTCTCGAACGGCAGTTTTTCCTTCTGTGTTCCGGGCGCGGCGGCGACGCCCAGCGGGAGGAGGATGCGGAGGGCTCTGTCTTGGGGGACGGCAAGCAGCCGGGCGATCTTGGCCGCCTTATCTTCGACGCGGAGGACGCCGTCGAGCCAGACCGTGGCGTACGAGAGCGCCGTGATGGCCAGCAGCATGTTCTCCACCGCCGCGGCGCAGTCCTCGACGGCGAAGGAGATATTGCCCAGCACGGGCCGCGGGTCGATCACGCAGGCGATCATCGCCTTGGCCGTGTGGCAGACCGGCTTGTCGACGATCTCGGCGATCCGACGCAGGACTCCCGGATCGTCGACGATCACGAACGAGGTGGTCTGCTCGTTCTTGCCCGACGGGGCGTGGATGCCCGCCAGGACGATCTTGATCAGATCCTCCCGGGGCACGGGGGCGTCGGTGAACTTCCCCCGATAGCTGTATCGTTTGGCGACGGCGTCGAAGACGTCCATGGGCGGTTCCTCCGGATTGGGCGATTTGCGTACCGCCACCAGCTTAGAGTGTCAGGGACGGGCGGAAAAGAGGCCACCTTGCGTCGGCCTTGTGTGTACCCGTCACGCTCCGCGTGACGGAGCACATCACGCGGAGCGTGATGACTACGTTGGCTGCCCGATCACGGCGTGGCTTGGGTCGCCGGCCGGCAGTAGGAGAGGGCCAGAAGCGCGTAGCCGGTCACCAGGCTGGGCTCGCCCTCCAGCCAGCGGGGGTTCTTCTCGTTGATCCAGGAGCCGTCGGGCCGCTGGCGACGGAGGAGCTCTTCGCGGAGCTCGCGGCGCCAATCGTGCCGGGTGCCGTCGGCGTCGACGACCTGGTCGACGCCCATCGCGTCGAGGGCCTTGGCGAAGGTGTGGTAGTAGTAGTAGAGGCCGGCGTCGCCCAGGCCGGGGTTGCTCTGGAGGTCGTAGTGCTTGCGGACCCACTCGTAGGCCGCCTTGACGCGGGGGTCGTCGGGGCCCACGCCGGCGTAGATCATGCTCTTCAGGCCGGCGTAGGTCATCGAGCCGTAGCTCCGCAGGCCGCCGTTGGGCGTCTCGCCCGCCTTGCTGCTTCCGCCCGCGGCGGGGGTGTAGTAGAAGCCGCCGTCGGGGTTCTTCGGGGCGAACTGGGTGGAGTTGTGCTCGGTCTCGAGGTTCTGGCATCGGGAGACGAAGACCAGGGCCTTCTGGATGGCCGGATCGTCGGGCCCGTTGCCCACGGCGACCAACGCCTCGAGGAGGAACTGGGTGTTGGACATGTCGGGCCGCTCCTGCTTGCCGTAGCCGGCGCCGCCGTAGTAGAGGCTGGTTTGATCGTGCCCTTCCTCCTCATCCCACTGGCGGCCCTTGAGGAAGCGGTCGGCGCCGTCGAGGACCTTGTCGTAGCGTCCGTCCCGGCTGGCCTCGCGGAAGCAGAGCACTCCCAGGCAGGTTTCGTAGTTGCGGTAGAGCGAGCCCGACTGATAGACGCCTCCATCGGGCTGGATGAGCCCCTCCAGGTACTTGAGGCTCTTGGCGACGAGGGGGTCGTTGGGGGTGCGTCCGTTGCGGAGGATGCCCGTGGTGACCACGGCCGTCACGCCCGGCCCGGCGAATCCGGCGTACGAGCCGTCGGGGGCCTGAACCTTGGTCCGCAGGAAGTCGACCGCCCGCTGGACCGACTCCTGGTAGGCCGCCTCGTCCGCTGGAGAGGGGGAGCCTGGCCGGCTTGGTTGTGCGAGAAGGTTGGTGGCGATGAGGAACATCGCCAACGTCGTCGCCGCGACGCACGCAACGCGGAGGAATCGCTGGTTGTACATGGTGGGCCTCGCTCACGGGCCAAAACGTTCGGGAATCGTCAGGGAGTGGGAGCACGGCGCCAAGAGTGGCCCCGCAGGGAGGGGGTACGCTTCTTCCCGGCGGCGGCCCAAGCTCGTGGTCTCCCTCCATTTTACGTCAACGGCACCGAGAAGGCGCGAGAAGCGCCCGCCCGCTAGAGGACGACGGCCAGGATCTCGTGCTCGTCCATGATCAGCAGCTCTTCCCCGTCGACGACCACATCGGTCCCGGCGTAGTCGGTGAACAGGACGCGATCCCCCTCCGCGACCTGATGGCCGGCACGGGAGCCGTCGGCGAGCAGGCGGCCGTCCCCCACCGACAACACCCGCCCTTGCCGGGGCTTTTCTTGGGCCGTGTCGGGGAGCACGATGCCGCCGGCCGTGACTTCTTCGGCGTCGAGTCGCTTGACAACGACCTTCTCACCCAAGGGTACCAGTCTCATTGTGAGTTGACTCCTCCCGGGACAGGGATTGCTGGACCCGCAAGACTGAGATTCTTGCACGCACCTGCGGACCACACAAGGGTCCTGCCGCCTGTGGTGGGGGTGGGCGCGCGAAGAAAAATTGTGCGATTGGACGAAGCGGCTTCGCCGCGGGAGGGAGGAGCGGTTTGGAAGGGTGGCGAGGGATGGGAGGGCATCGGGCGTTGATGGGGTCTGGCGTGTGATACGTTTCGATTTCCGGCCGGTGTGGCTGGAATTCCTCTATCCCCACGAAAGGGTATCACGATGTCAGAACTCAGCAACCGCATGCTCCGCGACATGCAACTCGCCGGGCTGGTCGAAGGGACCAGGCGGGAGTATCTGCGGGCCGTTC